>JAKSVV010000068.1 GCA_024407775.1 Clostridia bacterium | reverse complement strand
GTTCACCATCCTTTCAAAAAAATGCGTAGAGTTCTATTGTATCACAATATTTTCTTTTTGTCAATACATTTTTGATAAAAATTATAATTATTTTTTGGTTACATTTTAAAACAAAAAAAGGCAATTCATCCCGCCACCTAAGAGGTGGGAGACTTCTTGCCCATTGGGTTAAACCTAACATTACTCATTTAAAACTTGCTGAACTTGAAAGAGCAGGTAAGCTTCGTGCTGTTATTACTCAAAACATTGATGGTCTTCATCAACTTGCTGGTTCAAAGGAAGTTCTTGAACTTCATGGAAGTGTTCTTAGAAATTACTGCATGAAGTGTCACAAATTTTATGATGAAAAAATTATAGTAAATAGCGAAGGCGTTCCTACTTGTGAATGTGGTGGCGTCATTAAACCTGATGTAGTTTTATATGAAGAAGGACTAGATAGTAACATCTTATCAAAATCTATTAATTATATAAGTAATGCTGACATGCTTATAATTGGTGGTACTAGTTTAAATGTTTATCCAGCCGCTGGTCTTATGGATTACTATATGGGTAATAAACTAGTTCTTATTAACCGTGATGCTACACCTCGTGACAACAGGGCAGTTCTAGTGTTAAGAGCTAATTTAGGTGATATTTTTAGCAAAATTAATATAGAATAAATTTCCATATAATGGTAGACAAATACATGGTTTTATTATATAATGACTCTGTTACTTACTTGTGCTCACTTGAGCATATTACGGAGGTCATCATATGGATAAGACAAATGACACATGCATCAAGTGCGCGAGCGTGAAGGAAAAATTAGCCTTCGAAATGGTTCTGCTTGATGCTATCAAGAAAAAGTCGAAAGACGAAGAAATTGAGGTTAACCTCTCGATGGATGATTTTGAAAAATCATTAATCAAATCAAGAATGCTTTCTCTAAATGTTGCTAGAGAAATTTTATGTGATGAAATTAATTCGGGATTACTTAGCTTACTTAAGAATGAAGTAAGCACAAGACAGACTTATGAATTTAAGAGTGCAACTATTTATCCAGACACACTTATGAAGTCAAATGATTTTAGTCTTGTAAAAAGTTATCTTAAAAAATTATTTTTCGTTAAGAAAAACTTTCCTATCTTTTCATTTATAAATGGCACTAGCGGTGTTTGTGCTTTCTATGAAAATGAAGCTACATCTATTCACATTTTAAAAGATGGCAGAGTAACATCATACTATGATAAGGAAGATTCACTTAAAACTTCTTTTAGTTTTATTAGAGTTATTACTAACAACTTAAGAATGAATGGATTCGGACCAGTGTTAACTTATGAAGTTGAAAAAAATCTTAGAACACATTCTGCTATGCTTAAGATTGTTACGAAAGAAAAACTTGCAGCACTTCTTGATTATGCAAATGAAGGTGATGACTATGATGATGTATACCACATATGTGATCTTTTAAGATCGGGTATGCCATTATCTAGCTGGCCACATGATATGTATGAAATTGTAACTAATGTTATGACATATGAGTTTAGTGCATATCATAAAAACGAATATATAAAAGACTTAATTAAAAAGTACTTTTATGAGTTACAATTTTTAAAATAAGATAAGATAAAAAAACAGAATTTATATTCTGTTTTTTTATTTCATTTTTTTTATAAATAATATTTCATTTTTTTATATAAAAATATCTAAAAAACCATTAATAAATCTATAAATTATAAAAAAAATAAGACGAAAATAATAATGAGGAAATTGGGAGGTTAATGGGAATGAGTATTGAAACATACATTTCTATTATGGTCGTATTATTTGCAAGCTTAATACTTGTTCTTATAGACGCCATATCTAAACTTAAGAGATATAAAAAAGAATTTAAAAGAACTACTTTTAGCATGATAACTAACAATGGTTTTTATAAAACTTTATTAAATAAAAAAGCATCAAATCAATGTGCTCTTTTTGAAACATTAGAAAAAACATGTATGACTGGTCACTTACTTGCTGATGTTAAAATTAGAAATGAAAAAGATGAGACAGCTTTATTTGATATTATTATGATTGATAAATATGGTATATCATGTTTTGATATTATTACTGAAGTAGGAACTATGAGTGGTAATTCTCTTATGCCATTTTGGAGATTAAAGAGAGGTATATTTAATCATAAGATACCAAACTACTCACTAGTTATGAATAGAAAAATGGAAATCTTAAAAAATGTTCTTAAGATTTCTGATACATCCATTATTAATGGATATCTAATTTGTGATAAGAGTGCAAAATTTACTAACATGCACATTGATAACAAACACTTAAAAATTTTAAAAAGAGCATATGTTAATGGTGCATTAAGTTATGAACTTGCTAACAGCACAAGAGTTATTAGTGATAGTGAAATTATGGCTTATACAATTATGCTTGAAAAGTATACAAGCTTACCACTATATATTAGAGATGAAAAATTAGTTTTAGCTGATGATAATAATGAATCAGTAGATCATGAATCTAGTAGTTATACTTTTGAACTAGTTAAACAAGTTACAAGTTATAATGATTTAAAAAGAATTTGGGAAGTACTATCTAAATGCGATAAAGATGTTTATCCACCTTACTCACAATTACGTAAGGATATTGAAGACATACCATCATATGCTAGAGAATTATTAATACCAAATATTTTTTATAAACATATAATTCATTTCCCTATGATACTTGTTAGATACAAAGGACAAATAGTTGGTTTCTTATCATTCGAACCTAACAAGATATTAAAGATGAGTGAAGAACTTGGAAGAGTAAATTTAATTAATGCAGTATGTGTTCTTAAAGAATATAGAAAAGATGGATTACTTATTGATCTATATAAATACATGGAAGTTAGATTACCTGAAGAATATTATCTTAAATACATTCTTATTAAATCTTCACAAAGAAATGAACAAACAAATAACATGTTAGCTAAACTTGGCTACAAAGAAAAAATAGTAGTTGATACTAAAAAACTATATGGTACTAGTACAATCTATTATTTTAAAAAAGTTAAATAGTATTTCTTTATTAAAAATATATATGTATATAAAACGTATATATAATAGAAGGAAATATTATAAATATATTAGTCAAAAATCGAACTAAGCCTTTATAGGCCATGGTTTTTGAAATTAGAAAATAGTATTAAAACCCCTCAGAAATGAGGGGTTTTAATTTTGTTTAAATTTATTTTTTATATTCATAATTTTTTATTCATAATTTAATATTCATACATATTTTAATTTCATCATATTCATATCTATATAATTTTTACTTTCTATCAATATTTTATTTTATCAAATTTTAAAAAATCAGAACGCATTTATCACGTTTATTTGATGTTTTATTAGATTTCTTCCCCTACGGTAAGGTTTGGGGAAGAACTTTTATTCCTTAAGTCGAATATTTTAATTTTTAAAACTTTTGGGGATTCTAAACCGACTTTTGGGGAAGAAAGTATAGATTAATTGTTTTTAATTTTGTACTATCGATTTCGGTAAGGAGGTATAGATGTTAGAAAAAGAAAGTTTAGATGATTTTATAGGAACTACCATTAAGGGTAAGTATCTTATAGAACAATTTATAGGTAAAGGTGGTATGGGAAGTGTTTATCTTGCTAAAAACATTTTGCTGGGTAACATGTGGGCTGTTAAAATAGTTCCTAAAAATTATACTTATGCAAAATATTTTAGAAGAGAAGCAGAGATATTAGAAAAATTAAATCATCCAAACATGCCTAAGATTATTGATCTTTTTGAAGATGATATAAACATATACATTGTTGAAACTTATATCGAAGGTGAACTTCTTTCAGATAGAATATTAAAAAATCAAAAACTTAGTCAAAGCGATACTATTGATTATTTTATTCAGCTAACTGAAATCATCGAATACTTACATAGTGTTAAACCATATCCTATTGTGTATAGAGATTTAAAACCCAACAACATTATAATTTCTCATAACAATAGATTAGTTCTAGTTGATTTTTCTATTGCAAAAATTGATGGACTTGATAGTGATGATACTATCATTGCTGGTAACAAATATTACAGTTCTCCAGAACAATTAAATCTTACAGAAAAATCAGATACTAGATCTGACATATACTCACTAGGTATGTTAGCACTTCGTATGATAACAGGTAAGCTTAAAGAAAATATTAGTATATATGATCTTGATGAATATGATGAAATAGATGCTGACCTTAAAGATATAATCGAAAAGTGTATATACAAATCTCAATCTCTTAGATACCAAGATATATTAGAACTTAAAAGAGATCTTATTACTCTTAGAGATAATGAAGTTAAAAGTCATTTAAAAGAAAAGAAAATTATTTTAGTTGATGGTCCTGATAATTGCGGTAAATCTTTTGTTAGTGCTAACCTTGCTAAGTGTTATGCATCTAATAAAATTAAAACTGCTATTTTTGATCTTTCTAGTGAAGTTGGTCTTAGTGAATATTTAGATATTAAGATGGATGACAACATTAAGGAATGCATTAAGTATACAAAGTATGATGACATTAAAAGAAATAGTTATAAGTTAAAGAAGAATCTAGAAATCTATAAAGGTAATTTATATGATGAGAAACAAATAGCTGATTTTGCTAGACGTGTTCTTAAAGGTAACGACGTTGTTATTATAGATGGAAATCTTTCTGATATTAACTATTTATATGATGCATCGGATGAGATAGTTCTTGTTACATCACAGGATGAAAAAATTGAAAATTCAACAAACAAATTAATTGTTGATTATGTGGATAAAAAGATTGATTTTGATAACGTTAAAATTTTAGTTAACAAATATGAAAATGAAATTAAAACATTATCTAAAATTCTAGAAGAAATAAATATTATTCCAAAAATATTTAGAGTTCCTTCTCTATTTAAATATATATATAAAGTTCCTGAAGTATCAAGAAAAAATTTATTACTTATGAGTAAAAATAAAGAAGTTCAAATTGATGATGAAGAACTACTTGGATGTATGAACTTAATATGTAACAAATTATATCCAACGACAATTACTAAATATGATACAAGAAGAGTGCCTAGGGAAAAATCTCTCATAGCAGAAATCAAACGCAGTTATATGGCTTTTAAAACTGAAATTACTAAACAAAAAACTTCAAAAAAGAAACTAACTGAATTTAAATTAGAAAAGACAGAAGTGATTAAAAATAAAGCTTATGCAGACTAATGCACGCAAAACAAAAATGCTTGTTATAACAATCTTTATTATTTATTTAATAATTATGTTTGCTATAGCTATGAACTTTGATACGTCACATGGAAGTAGTGAGATTACTGATGAGAATGTTAATAATGAATCTAACATTAGACTAGATAATACATATATGTATATATTAACATCAAACAAATCCAAGTATGATAGATTGCTTCCTAGTGATGTTTCATTTATTAAGGTTAGTGATATTTCTTTGATGAAGAATAATATTTTAGAATCACAAGATAAAAATATAAACTTACGTGAGGAATGTAAGAATTTTTTTAACAGCTTAAATGATATCTATTATTTCACCAAAGATGAACTAATAGATTTATCAAGTAGTGAGATTTATATTTTAAATGATAAAAATGAATTTAACTTTTTAACTAAAAATGATTATGGCACAAAAGATGATCTTATTAAAAATAAAATATTAGATTATTCATATCTTGGTTACAGAACCTTTGAAATTCCTTATAAAGAAAAAATATCTGAAAGCATTGAAATAGGTTTTAATGATACTGATACTTATACATATAGTGAATATAAAAACATTAAAGAAAATTTCAAAACAGGATGTGATATAGATGTTATGATTTTTAAACAAAACAAAGTTGATTATAAAATTGAAATGATTACAAATCTTGCAAAACTTATAGACATAGATGATGATCATGCAACAGTGTGTGTAATGCAAAAAGATAGCGATGCATTAAAAGAAATACTAGATAAAGAAAATGTACTTATATCTCGTGAGGATATTAGTACTAGAGAGGAAATACCTATTGAATAATGAATTACTAGAAGAAATGATAAAAACAGTTAGTGATGAATTTTACAAGTTACTTAAGGATTCAATGCTTGATCTTTCACTAACTAAAGAAGAATATGAAGAAAAGAATAAACATAAAATTGAATTGCAACTAGCTATTAAAGATTGCATTTTTCAAAATGAAAAAGCTAAAGAACTTGTTAAATTTGAAATTAGAAAAATATTAGAAAACAATTATTCACTAAATTCATTTACAATTGATGATGCTATTAATTTTAATGATAATGTTAAACTTCCGACTAACATCATGTTTGATATCTTAATTTATAAGATGAGAAAAGAACATGATAAAGATGCCCTAAGTTATATGATTGATAAATATAATTTATGTGATCTTAAATTTGATGAAGGAGAATATAGATATGCTATCACAGATGGCGATATCGCAAACATATATATGAAAGAAAAAATTGATCTTTCATATGATGAAAAATTAGATATATTAGTATCTTATATTTACTCACGCTATAAAGGCTTTGGAGTGTGTGATGATTTATTAGAAATGAATGTTGATGGTATAAATGGCGGAGTAAGTGGTAATGAATTTGATGGGTCAAATTTAAGAAGTATATGGGTTATATATAAAGGTAAAAATATTCATTTAAAATTTTTATCATTTGATAATGAAAATGAACTTAGAAGAATATGTCTTAACATCTATAAATTTGATAGCCCGGGTGAACTATCAAAGAGTGATGGGTATAAAATTAATAAGATGAAAGATGGCTCAAGAATTGTTGTTATTAGACCAGATCTATCAGAAAGCTGGGCATTTTTCTTAAGAAAATTCCATGCTTCTAACTTACCTCTTAATCAAATTATAACAGCAAAGAATAGTGATAAGATTATTAACTTACTTAAGTTTATAACTATGGGATGTAATAATATTTGTATTAGTGGTCAGCAAGGTAGCGGTAAAACTACTATGCTTCTTAACCTAATAGAATTTATTTATCCTGTTTATCCTATAAGAGCACAAGAAACTTCTTTCGAACTTAATATGAGAAAAAAGTTTCCTAATAGAAACATCTTAACAATACAAGAAACTGATGAGATATCAGGACAAAAAGGATTAGATCTTTTAAAGAAAACTGATGGACTTATAAATGTAATTGGTGAAGTAGCTTCTGATGAAGTTGCTACACAATTAATCCAATCAGGTAAAGTTGCATGTAAAGCAACACTATTTACACATCATGCTAAAAGTACAAACATGTTAATTAAATCTTTAAGAAATAGTTTACTTAAAACCGGAGTATTTAAAAATGAAGATGTAGCTATAGAAGAAGTTGCATCGGTTATAAATTTTGATATTCATTTAGAAAAAGATTTCTATGGTAACAGATATATAGAAAAAATAAATGAGTGTGTATTTGATAATGAAACAGGAAAGTATGAGATAGTAGAACTTGCTAGATTTGATAATAATAATGCTTGCTATGTACTATCTAATACATTATCTAAAAATGCAATAACTAAAATTTTAAATGAAATAAAGAATGATGATAAAGATGAATTTAATAAATTTTTATTAGATACATATGGAATTGAATTATAGTAAGACAAATTATCTAAACTATAATGTTAAATCTTTATCCTTTATGAATAAAATATCATTTAAAAAAATAAAAAATAAAATCCAAAATAATAGGATCTTATCTAGTTACGTAGAAAAATTAGAGAATGAATTATACTCAAGTTGTGAATATGATGATAAAACAGTGAAAAGAAAAATAAGAAATCTATTAATTAAATTAGCACTAATAGATGTTTCTTTAATAGTTATGCTTGGCGCGATATATGGCATTAATGTATGCATGGTATTTGTATCGTGCTTTGCAGTTTATATTGTGAATAAAATTGTGATAGAAAAAACATTCAATGAAGAAAATGTAAAAATACTTTACGAACTCCCAGAATTAATTGATGAACTAAAAAGTTCATACTATGAAAAAAGAATGATTGATGAAGCACTTGTTTTATCACTAGAAAATGTACCTTATGAAATTAGAGAAAAATGTGAGAAGATGCATGAGGTACTTGTATCACCAAATTTAAAAGTTGAAGTAGAAAAATATAATAGAGAATGTAATAATAAATTCTTAAAACTACTTATGAATATTTTATATATTGCTAAAGAATATGGTGATAAAAATTTACTAGGTGAAGAAGATAACTATCAAGGAAGCATACTTCAAGATAATAAAAGCAATATTAGAAATAGTGTATTTATAAAAAATTTAAACTACTTACTAGAAGAAGTTAATATTGAAATAACAAAACAAAACTTATTTAAGATGAAATTCTCTGGACTTTTATTTGTAACAATATTTCCACTTCTTTTTATTAACTTAGTAGAAAAATGGTCAGTAAGTAACTTTGAAATATTAAGTACATTCTATAACTCATATGCTGGATTTATCTTAAAGAATATTACTGTACTTGTATGTATATCTATGAGTTTACTTA
>JAKSVV010000067.1 GCA_024407775.1 Clostridia bacterium | reverse complement strand
CCATCTTTGTAGGGATGTCAAGACTTCTTAACATACCTGCAAAAATTGCTGAGTAGTCATAGCAGATACCTGTTTTTTCACTAAATAGAGTTTCAAGATTTGGTTTATATGTTGCACTTACTCTGTAGATCTTGCTAAAATCATATGTCATATTGTGAGTTAAATAGTTATAAACTATTTGTATTTTTTCTTCATCTGTTTTTGCATCTTTTGTTAATTCTTTTGCTAGTTTAATGTAACTTTGTTCTGTATTCCAATTAATTTCTTGAGTACTGTTTAAGTATACTTTATTTTGGTCAGCTAAATTAACTTTAACTGATTTTCTATCATTTAATAAAGTGTATTGAGTTCCTTTTACTTGTTCATAGATTCTTACTTCGTATGTTCCGTTACCAAATGTTAATGCAAATGGTACTTCTTCTTTTGCTACTGTAAGATCATGAATGATTGATTCATTACCTTTGGAAATTTTAACTTTTATTCTTTTATTTAAATCGTTAGTAGTCATTACTGTAACGATACCTTGATTTGCTTTATCTGTATTAATAACCATTTTTGCAAACCCTGTGATATTAAAACTTAATACCATTAAAAGTGTGATTCCCATAATTAAAACTATCTTTCTCATAAGCTCCTCCTTTTGTTGTAACCCCTTACAACTGGAAATTATTAACTAGATACTTTTTACTTGTTTTCCATCTTTTACTATATTATACCATCATATGGTAAAAAAGTAAAGTAAAGTATTGAAATTTTTCCTAATTTTTTACAAAATTTAGGTGAGCTATTACGAGAAAACGTGATAAATGCAGGGTTTGTTTGCATTTTCTACATTTGGAAATTTTTAGACTTTTTTACATTTTCGAAGGTGTTTTTGCAAATAAAGTCACGAAATTTACCATTTTTTATGAAAAATAGTATTGTTTTTTGCCTAATAATTGGCAATTTTAAGCAGCTATTTACCATCAAATTGGTAAATTGGAAGGTAAAATTGGAAAATTGGAAATTCTAGAAACCTTATAAATTGGTAATTATCTGATCCTGCTATAAAAATTGGCATAAAAAAAGAGGCAAACCCTTTATTTATAAAGGTTTGCCCCCTAATATAATTAAAATTAAATTAAGATCTTAATTATTAAATATAGTATTGATATCTATCTTCTATTTTTTCTATAAAAGTATTGATAGTTTGCCATATATTATTTTATAGAAATCAATACTAAGATGAGAATATTCCATTTACTAGAGTATCATAAACTGAGTTCATTACAGTAATTATTCTAGCTGATGCCTTATAGGCTGATTGGAATTTAACAAGGTTAGTCATTTCTTCGTTTTGTACTACCCCAGAATTTTCTGAAATTCTATTAGATGTGTATAAAACTAGACTATCTTGTATTTCTTTATATTTATTAGCTTGGTTAACGTCCATAGCTGTTTCTGATATTACACTTGTTAAGTAATCTTGTGCATTACCTTCCTTAAATATATCAAGGTGAGATATAGATGCTAGTTCGCTTATTAAGTCTACTTGAGATTCAGCTGGGTTTGCTACCCTTGAGATAGGTAAATTTCTTGAAGATTCTAGTACTTCTCTTGATAAAGATAGGTTAAATATAGTCATTTTTTCATAATCTATCTTATCTCCTTTACCTAGTGGATTTCCAAGTTCATCTTCATATGTGAACATGTATATTCCTGTATCCCCACTTTGTGTATAACCATTTACTGTACCAGTTAATGAATCTATCTTTGATCCATCTCTATATTTTCCTTCATTTATAGCGCTAGCAAATGTTCTTACCATTTCATTAAGCTTACGCATATAATATGGAATTCCTCTATATGCTAGTTTAGAACCAATGCTTACATCATTTCCTTCTTGGAATATTGATGGATCATTATCTGATTCTAATACTAATCTTAATTCTCCAGTTTTAGCATTATAACTATTTTCACCATAAACATAGTTTCTTCCGTAGATATTTATCATACCACTTTCGCCTATGTCTGCTCTTGATACATTGTTAAGTACTAATACTGTTTTATCTCCATCAACACCAGGTATAATTTCTTTGATTTTAGCTGTCATTTGAAGACCACCATTACCATCTCTTACTTCAGCAAGAGCTCTTAACTTACCTGTTAGAGTTGATGATTTAGTATCAAAGTCATTACCATTAGCCCATCTTACATCATAGAAAGCTTCTCTATCTTCTGGGTTTAAGTAACCTGCATATTTAACACATACAAGTTCTTCAACTTTATCTCCACTAACTAATGTTTGACCATTTATTTTAACAATATATCTATAGTTATTTTCTGTACCTTCAATTGGCATGTTTTCTGTTGTTACATTAACATATTCAGATAATTTACTAATTAATAAATCTCTATCATCACGAAGTGTACTTGCTTCATTATTATTTAATTCATATTTATTTATTTGAATATTTAAAGCTTGTATTTGTCTTGCAATAGAGTTGATATCATCAACAGCATAACTTATTTCATCATTGATTAATGTTTGTTCTTGTTCAAGTTGTGATGCTATGTTACGTAATGTATCAATGAATGTTTGAGAATTTCCTTTAACATTTTCAAAGTATGATGAGTCAGTTGCATTGATAGTTAAATCTTGAAATGCACTAAATACATCACTTAAAACTTTGTTGATACCATTATCAGATGGTTCATTAAATTGAAGTGAAATCTCTTGCATCTTTTCACTCTTTACAGTATATTCAGCAAGTTTATTATTTTGTAATCTATATTTTGTATCAAGGTATGAGTCACGTACTCTGTTTATGCTTGCAACGTCAGTACCTGTACCGATCATACCAGCTCCTCCAGCACTTAATGCTTTTGTTGCTTTTTGTTTTACAACTTGTCTTGAATATCCTTCAGTATTAGCATTAGTTACATTGTTACCTGTTACTACTAATCCTCTTTGTGAAGCAAGAAGTCCGCTTGTTCCTATTCCTAATTCAAAAAACGCAGATGTTGCCATATCGAATTCCTTTCTACTTAATATTTCTTAAGTACAAAAATTATTTTCATCTATCCATTACAGAGTAACGGATAGATAGATTTTATTTTTTAATTTTTTAATTTTTCCTTCATTATATATATGTATGTTTTTATACAGCCATATTTAATATTAAAGTAGCAATCATACTATCAAGTGTTTGAATAACTCTTGATGATGCACTATATGAATGTTGGAATCTAATTAATTGTGATAATTCTTCATCCATAGATACGCCTGATTTATCTTGTCTTTCTTCATCTGTTGCATCAACTAGAGTTGATGTATGTTCTAGATTGCTTTTACTTGTTCCAGCACGGTTTGCTATATCAGATATAAAATCAACAGCATAACTTTCATAGTTCATTAATGTGCCTTCACTATTTGTAATATTTTTTTGTTTCCAATCTGTAAGGATGTTATCAAGTAATGTGTTGTCTCCTTCTTCACCACTTGGTGAAATACATAGACAGTTATAGTTTCCTTGTTCTAGTAAGATTGGATTAATTTCTATATTTCCAATAGTATATAGTGAGTTATAGTCTTCTGGATTTTCTTCATTATATACAAAGTTTCCATCAGCATCGTTACTATATCTATCCATTTTCTTTCTTGTAAATAATTCAACGTATTGTGAACCATCAGCTCCATAAGGTCCATCGACATGAGACTCAGGTGCTAAGAATTCATTTACTTTTGTAACTATTTCATGAATTAATGTATCAAGTTGTTTTGTAACTCTAGGTAATGTATACATTTCAGTATCTTTTGGATCTGATGCATATGTTACTCTCTTATTACCTCTACTCATAAGAAGACCTTTAAGAGTTCCACCATCTTGTACATTAGCATCTTCATTAATTGGTTTAGACATATTTACAACTTCATCTTGTCCTTTTCTCCAAATAGGAGTTACGAAACCATCAACACCACCTGTTGCTTTAATTTGAATTGTTTCGTAAGAACCTGTTCCGTATATATCTCTACCGCATGTATAAACTTGAACTTTATGGTTTGGAAGTTCTGTAACTGTGATTGGAATGATTGCAGATAATTTATCAAGTGCAACATTTCTTTGGTCTCTTAAGTCACTCGCTTCATCTTCATTAATTTCAAGTTCAGCTATTTGTTCATTAAGTGTATATATTTCATCAATATATTTGTTTGCATTATTTACTTCATCAATGATTTGTTCATTGATAGTAAGTTGCATTTCATATAATTGGTTACCTATATATTCTGCTTCATAAATAAAGTTTTGAGCTGATACAACCATTTGCATCTTTGCTGCAATAGAACTTGGTTCAAGAGACAATGTTGAAATTGCTCCATAGAAATCATCAAGAGTTCCAGCAAGGTCTGTTGAGTTAATCATAAGTTGTTCAACTTCGTTATAGATTTCATATTCTTTAGAATAATAATTCATTTTTGAATTATCATCTCTATATGATTGATCAAGAAGAGTGTTTCTAATTTGTCTTATACAGTTAACATCGACACCAGTACCAACTTGTAATTTTGTAGTACCATTTGCACCGATAGTATCAGAATATTGATCAACAAATTCTGCTCTTCTTCTAACGTAACCTTCAGTATTAACATTTGTGATGTTTTGACCAGTAACTTGAAGTGCTCTTTGTGTATTTGTAAGACCTGTTACTGCAGCCGAGAAGTTTGCTATCATAATATCACCTCGTAATTTTTTTCATTATACCTAGTTTATATTTTTGAATTTAATTAGCTTCTATATTCAAAGAATCTTGCTTGGCACTTATCAGCATTTTGATAAGCACTTGCTCCTTTTGAATAAGAGTTTTCATTTATCATTGAGTAACCTTGTATAGCATTTAATGTATACTCAGTCATATTTAATCCTTCATTAATAAGTAATTCATTTTGTTTATTTGCTTTTTTAAGTTTTTCAACTTCATCAAGTATTGCTGATTTTAAATCAACAAATCTTTTTCTATCATTTTCAGGTAATCTCTTAACAAGTTTACCAAGAGTAAGTTCATTATCACCTAGCGCAACTTTAAGGTCATTTAAAACTTCTTCTCTTTTTCTTTCTGCTTTCTTTAATTCAGTAATTAATATTTGTTCTTTTTCTGTTAGTTCCATAATTTTATCTACTTTACTTTTAACTAAGTAGCCTTTCTTTTCTTGTGCGTAAGTAGCTAATTTTTGATATATTATTTGTTCATTTGCTAGAACCATTAATAATTCTTCACTCATACTTGCCATAACTTTATGCCTCCTATCTTTTAATCATAATATATTTCGGCATTTTTCGCCTTAAACTTTAGGAAAATTAGTGATTTTTTAGTTAAATATAAAACAGGCTAAAGCCCTCATAAATAAAGGGTTTTAGCCTGTTTATAATTTATAAAATATGTATTTTTCTAATATTTTTTTATAAAAGTTATTAACACTATCAACAAATTGGATTAAGTTATCAACAATATGCTCTATTCCATAATATCTTCTTGTTCCATGCTAAGTCCCATACCACGTCCGCCAGTATCTCCATCGGAATTAGCTTTTCTCATTTTTTCTTCAGTTAAAGCATAGTTATCAAACATATATTCATCTGTCTTATCAATGATCTCACGAGAAATATAAATACCAAGCATTTCATATTCATTAAGAATTTTTTGCATTTCACCTTTTATAGAATTATCTTGTCCAAGATAAACGTTTGCAAAATTTTCATATTGAAATTCATATTCTTTATTTTTTTCTACTTCATCAGTGATTTGTTTTTTAACAATTTCAATTTGATTTTTTACTTCCTCACTGTCACGTCTTGTATCTCTTTTCATAAGTTCAGCACCTTGAGAAATAATTTTTCTTTGCAAGGATATAAGTCTAAGTTCAGCAAGACGATTTAATAAATAATAATCAGATTTATCATCATATGCTTTTTCATCTTGAGTAATATTAAGATCATTTTCAAATGTTTTGATATCGCTATATAATTTTTCTTTTAGTTCCATCTAAATTTTCTCCTATTCAATATCATTTGTTCCTTCATCTTCAACTTCATTATCAATATCTTTGCCATCTTCTAAACTAGTAACAGTATTTTTATCAAGACCATACATTTCTCTATATTTCTTTTTAACATCTTCTGCGGATATAGTAAATGAAATTGCTGCTCTATATAATTCTTGAACATCTAGTTTAGTATTTTCATCATCAAAATTTCTAATATCTTCAACTATTGTTTCAGGTAAATATTCACTAACACTTTCAAAACAATATCCTGGATATAATTTATATTCCATATTAACTTGATATAAATTATTAATTAAAACTTTAATAGCTTCAGTATCTGGATCATCAGAATTTTTAAGTTTACTAATCTTCTTATCTATTTGATATAAGATTCCAAGAATATATAAATCTAAATTTAATTTCTTATCTAATTCATCAAGTGTCATTTGATCATCTAAATCATTGTTACGAATTTCATTGTTATAAAATTCTCTAGTCATATCATTACCCTTACGGTTAATGTAGTTTTCTAATTTTTCTTTTAAAATAATTTTATCTTTAACAAGTTTTTTAGTTTTAACTTGAGATGATTTAGAGAAAATTGCATCATCAGTTACTACTATTTTTTTGTTAGCAACATTATCTTCAATAGTTTTATTTTCTTCGTCTAAGAAATCTTCCTTAGAATTTTTAATCTTATCAAAATCTGCTTCTAAAAGAGACTTCGAAATTTCACTAATATTTTTAGATTCATTTGCAATGTCATTTGCAATTTCATCATCAATAGAATCTAAAATTATTTTTTTCATAGGTTCTTTATATAAATTATAACCATTGTAATAATTATATAATTCTTCTTTTTCTTCTGCAGTTTCTTTATTTTCAATGTCTTCTTCTAGTTTTAATATGTTATCTAAATAAACATATTCTTCAGGTACATCTTCTTTGTTTTCATTATCAGTATCATTATTAGTTTCATTTTCTTTTATAGTAATTTCATTTTTATCTTCAGAATCAAAAATAATTCCAAGTTCAAAATCAACTATTTCATCACCATAACGTTCTTCATTAAGAGCAAGAATTTCATCTGCACTTAAATCATTTTTAAATTTATGTCCTTCATCAAGTTGTCTTTTTAGATCAGCAACATTTTTTTCATTAACTTCAAAGAATGGATCAAATTCTGTTTGATGTTTAAAAAATACTTCTTCAAGTTCATCATCGAATCCGTAATATGCTAATCTTTTATCTGAATAAACTTCTTTTTTGTTATCATATATTTCAACTATGTCTTCTCTTTTTCTTACGTCAACTTCAATTTCTTTAATAGCTTGAGATTCTCTAGGAGTTAGGATACGACCTCTAGCTCCAAGTGATTTAAGAGAATTAATTCTATCTATTCTTGTTTCAATTTTTCTTCTAACTTTACGAATGTCTTTAATTTGAAGTAAAAGGGCATATCTATATAGAAGTAATTTTTTTGATTTTCTAATATCATCGTTGTATAAATTATTACGTGTAGAAACAGACATTTCATCTTCAAGTTCATAAATAATATCACGTAATTCTTTAAGTTCTAATTCACTTTTATCAACCATACCCTTACCTCCTTTATGACATACTTTCCTAAAGTTTATTCTACCACGACTATTTTTCTAGTCAATACTCTATTTGTCATGTTATTAGCAGTATTAACAAAAGTTTTTTTTAAAAATTTATAAAATATTTTTTTCAAAAAGTTATACACATTATAAACAAAAAAAGAATGCCATAGACATTCTTTTTTATGTTTATTTTATTTATCAACATTAGCATATTTAGCATTTTCTTCGATGAATGTTCTTCTTGATTCAACATCGTTACCCATAAGTACTGACATTGTTTTATCAACAAGAATTTTATCATCAATAGTAACTCTCTTTAAGATTCTAGTCTTAGGATCCATTGTTGTATCCCAAAGTTGTTCTGGGTCCATTTCTCCAAGACCTTTATATCTTTGTACTTCTGCTCCTTCTTTACCGATTTCATTGAAAATTGTTTCAAGTTCGTTATCAGAATATGCATAATAGTCTTTTTTGTTTTTAGCAATTTTGTATAGTGGTGGTTGAGCAAGGTATACATATCCTCTTTCAATCATTTCTGGATAATATCTAAAGAAGAATGTTAATAATAAAGTAGCAATGTGAGCACCGTCTACGTCGGCATCAGTCATGATTACTATTTTATGATATCTTAATTTATCAAGGTTAGTTTCAGCACCAACACCAGCACCAAGTGCTGTAATTAAGTCTTTAATTTCTTGGTGTGTTAAAACTTTATCCATTCTTCCTACTTTTTCAACGTTTAATATTTTACCTTTTAAAGGTAAGATAGCTTGAGTTTCTCTGCTTCTGGCCATCTTTGCAGATCCACCGGCAGAGTCTCCTTCTACTAGATATAATTCACAAAGTGTTGGATCTTTTTCAGAACAGTCTGCAAGTTTCCAAGGCATTGTAATATTATCTAAAACTGTTTTTCTTCTTGTTAAGTCTTTAGCTTTTCTAGCAGCTTCTCTTGCACGTTT
>JAKSVV010000066.1 GCA_024407775.1 Clostridia bacterium | reverse complement strand
AGAAAAAGAATTAAATTATATAGAAGTATATGATATGGAAAAAGTATTTAATTCTAAATTATATTTAAAAAACTATGATAGTATATCAAAATTGCTAGGAGAAGGTACTAAATTTATAAATCATGGTAAAACTTTCGATTATTACATTTATGCTTATAAACATAAGAATTTATATATAGAATTTATATCATTCTATGAATCTGGTGAAAATAGCATATGCGTTATTAGAAAAAATGCCTAAAAAGCAGCAAAAATATATATAATGTAGGAAAAAATCAAAATATTATTAAAGCACACCTCGGTGTGCTTTTATTTATGGGACTTTTAGGGCTTAATTTGACATATTAATATTTTCGTGCTATAGTAAGTTGAAATTGAAACTGGACAAAAATATATTTTTTTGTGCAAATAAAGTTAGGTTTTATAAAATAAGTTGTTTACTATAAAGGATTATATGGCTTCCAATATTATTTCTATTCTAGAAAAGTATTGAGAGACGAAAAAATTCCTTCATTATATATACATCTTATTTAAACGAATGAAAGGGAAATGACTGTGAAAAACGTAAGAAAAGTAATAAATGAAGTCATGAACGATGTTCTTGTTAAGAACATTAACCTTAAAGTAGCCATGGATCAAAGAATTAAGGATGGCGGGCTTAAAGGACCAGATGTCGGTCTAGTCAAGGAAGAAGTTTATGGAACAATTAGAAATTTAAACAGAATTAATTATGTTATATATAAATATAACAATATTAAGAAAGTTGACTATGATGTACTTAATTTATTAAGAACATCTACATATGAAATTTTATTCTTAGACAAAATACCAGAACATGCAACATGCAATGAAGCTGTTAACTTAACAAAATCATTAAAGAAAAAATCAGCAGCTAATTTTGTAAATGCAGTTCTTCGTAATATTGTAAGATCAAAACAAGTAATAGAATATCCATTAAAAGAAGATGATATAGTTGAATATTTATCAGTATATTATTCTATGCCAAAATGGCTTTGTGAAATGTTACTTGATACTTACCCAGTAAATGAACTTGAAAAAATGTTTGCTAAGATGAATGAAGAATCTGATATAACTTTATTAACTAATACGGTTTATGTTTCTAAAGACGATTTAAAAAATGCTTTAGTAAATAACGGATATGAAGTTAATGATGGATTATATATTAAAGAAGCTTTAAGATTAAAAAACATGCCTAGCATGACAACACTTAAAGAATATAAAAAAGGTTTATTCTATGTACAAGATGAATCATCAATGCTTGCTTCAAAAATATTAGGAGCAAAAGTTGGAGAAAAAATATTAGATGTATGCGCATCACCTGGAGGTAAGAGTATATATTCTGATATAATTTCAGGAGATACATTAAGAATTGATGCATGTGATAAATCAAATGATAAAGTAAAAACAATTAAAGAAAACGTTAAACGTTTAAGACTTAACGGAATTAAACCATGTGTATGCGATGGTACAAAATTTGATGAAAGCAAATTTGAAAGATATGATAAATTAATCATCGATGCACCATGTTCAGGAATTGGTTTATTAAGTAAGAAACCAGATATTAAATTAAATGCTACACAAATGACTGTTGAAGAATTACAAAGTCTTCAAAGAGAAATATTTGATAATGCAATTAAATATTTAAAAGTTGGTGGAGAATTAATTTATACAACATGTACAATTTCTAAAAAAGAAAATGAAGAAAACTTAAAGTACTTTTTAGAAAATGAAAACTATGAAGTTGAAATGGTAAGTATAAAAGATTTATTACCAGAAGGAATCAAAGAAGATGGAACAGGATATGTACAATTATTACCACATATTCATAACACTGATGGATTCTTTATTTCAAAAATGAAAAAACTAAAATAGTGAATGATGAAAGAATGATGACAATAAATGATGAAGTGTTTCCTAGAAATATGAAGTATATTGATAGTCCAAAATTACTTTATTATTTATCAGATAAAAATATTAATTTAAATGAATACAAAAAAGTTGCAATAGTTGGAGCAAGAGATGCTTCGAAGTATGCTAGAGATACTGCTTATAAAATTTCATATGAACTTGCTAAACGAGGAATTATGATTGTGAGTGGTATGGCTATGGGAGTTGATAGTGCAGCACATAAAGGTGCACTTGATGCTGGTGGCGTAACAGCTGCAGTACTTGGAAGCGGACTTAATTGTTGCTATCCTAAATGCAACGAAGGCTTGATGAAAGAAATTAGAAAATCAGGAATAGTTATTTCGGAGTATGAAAGAAACACTCCACCTTTAAAGAAGAACTTTCCTGCAAGAAATAGAATTATTAGTGGGCTTAGCGATTTTGTTTTAGTTGTTGAAGCTAAAGCAAGAAGTGGTTCATTAATTACAGCAAGAATAGCACTTGATTATGGAATAGATGTTGGAGCAATACCAGCTAATATTTATAATAGATGGGCAACCGGAAGTAATTTATTAATTAGAGATGGTGCATATCCTATTCTTGAAACAAGAGATATACTAGAATTATTATAGGAGGTTATCGTGGCAAAGTATTTAGTTATAGTCGAATCACCAGCCAAATCAAAAACAATTAAAAAATATTTAGGATCAAATTATAGAGTTGATGCTTCAATGGGACACATTAGAGATTTACCTAAAAGTAAATTAGGTGTTAACTTAGAAACATTTGAACCAGAATATATAAATATTAGAGGTAAGGGAGATCTTATTAAAGAATTAAAACAAGCTGCAAAGAAAGCAGAAAAAGTTTATCTTGCGACTGACCCGGACCGTGAAGGAGAAGCAATTAGTTGGCACTTATGTACTGCACTTGGTGTTGATAGTAAAAAAGTTTATCGTGTTGAATTCCATGAAATTACTGAATCAGCAATTAAACATGCTATGAAAAATACAAGAGATGTTGATATGGCATTAGTTGATGCACAACAAGCTCGTCGTATGCTAGATAGATTAGTTGGATATCAAATATCACCAATCCTTTGGAAAAAAGTTTGTAAAGGATTATCAGCAGGTAGAGTACAATCTGTTGCTTTAAAATTAATTTGTGATAGAGAAGAAGAAATTGATAAATTCGTTGAACAAGAATATTGGACAATTGATTTAGAAAATGAATTTAAAGGTGAACAAGTTTTATCTAATTTAGCTTTAATCGATAACGAAAAATTTAATATAGCTTCAAAACAAGAAGCAGATAATATTATTGCAGATATTAAAAAACAAAAATTTATTGTTGATGCAGTGAAGACAGGTGAAAGAGCAAGAAATCCTTTCATGCCATTTAAAACTAGTACATTACAACAAGCTGCATTCCAAAAAATAAATTTAACAACAAAGAAAACAATGCAAATTGCACAACAACTTTATGAAGGAATTGAACTTAAAGGTTATGGTTTAATAGGTTTAATTACTTACATGAGAACAGACTCAACAAGAATCTCTGATGAATTTAAAGATGCTTGTAAGAGTTTCATTGAAGAAAAATATGGTGCAAATTATTTAGGAAATTTTGATAGAAAAGATAAAGATACTAAAAATATGCAAGATGCCCATGAAGGTATCAGAGTAACAAATCCAAGAATTACACCAGATGAAATTAAAAATGAATTAACACCTGATCAATATAAACTATATAAATTAATATGGCAAAGATCTATAGCATCACTTATGGCACCAGCTGTATATAATACTGTAGGTTTAGATATTAAAGCAGGTAAATATACATTTAAAGCATCTGGATCAAATTTAAAATTTGATGGATTTAAACAATGTTATGAAACAACAAAAGAAGAAGATGAAGGAATAACACTTCCTAAAAATCTTGAAGTAGGTCAAGAATTAAAATTTAAATCAATTGATGAAAAACAACATTTCACAGAACCACCTGCAAGATTTACTGAAGCTACTCTAGTTAAAGAACTAGAAGAAAACGGAATAGGAAGACCTTCAACATATGCAACTATTATTAATACAATTTTAGATAGAAGATATGTTGAAAAAGAAGAAAAAAGAATTATACCAACATCTTTAGGAAATACAGTAAATGATATCATGGTTCAATATTTTAATAATATTGTTAATGTAACATTTACAGCTGAAATTGAAGATCAACTTGACCAAATTGCTCAAGGAGATATTGAATGGAAAACAATCATTAAAGATTTCTATAATGATTTTGAACCATTACTAAAAGATGCAGAAGAAAAGATAGGAGGAATTGAAATAGTTCCTGAAGTGTCTGATGTTGAATGCCCACAATGTGGTAAGAATTTAGTATACAGACAAAGTAGATTTGGAAGATTCCTTGCATGTCCTGGATTCCCATCATGTAGATATACAATGCCTATACTAGAAAAAGCAGGTACACATTGTCCAAAATGTAATGGAGAAATCTTACTTAAAAAATCAAGAAAAAATAGAACATATTATGAATGCGAAAACAATGGAAAAGATTGTGACTTTATTTCTTGGGATAAACCACTTGATGAAACATGCCCTGAATGTGGAATGAAATTATTTGAAGTTGGATCAAGAATTAAAAAATCAATTTGTAAAAATCCAGAATGTAAATTAGGCGTTCCAGATAAAACAAAAGAAGAAACAGAAAAAAAAAAGACAACTAGAAAAAAGAAAACAACTAAGAAAAGCACAAAAAAGACTACAGCCAAGAAAAAAACTATAAGTAAAGAATAAAATATCTTGATAAAATATTAAAAAAAGCGAATGTAAATAACTTTACATTCGCTTTTTAATTATATATAATCTATGTATAAATATAAGAGTGGAGGAAGTTATGCCTTGGTTATTATTACTTGCAATTGCAGGTGGTTTTTTAATTAAATATTTAGTAACTAATCCAGCAGCTAAAGAAGTATTGAGAAATAGTTTTCAAGGACTTGGCGGTAAGATGAAAGAAGCAAGAGCTGATGGCGGTATAAAATTAAGAGAAAAATTTGATGAATTTATTGAGATAATTAGATATCATTTAGGTAAATAAATAATTTAAATAAATAGTAGTTTGTGTTTTTTAAACATATTGAGGTGATTTGTATGGGACGTATAATTTTTAATTATTCGGACGAAGAATTCATTCCCTCTAAAAATGGAATATACATCAAACGTTTTTCTAAGTATAAAGATGATGCTTTTATATATGCACTAAAAGAATTCTTAGAAGCTAATAACTATGATGGGGTTATATATGTTGGGGAACCAAAAAGTGATATTCCATTTGAAAATTTCAATCAAGAATATTGGGACAAAGGTGTTATTAAATATGTACGTAATGTAATAATTTTTATGTCTGGCAAGGAGATGACATTAACAACTCCAGAAGTAAAAGAATATTTAATTTATTCTTATGCTCAGCTAAAAAAATATAAAAATAAGAATATTATGTATAACTTTGTAAGATTTGATGCAGGATCAGATGAAGAATACAAAGAGTTAAAACGCATGATTGACCGTATTATTGAACTAAGAGAGAAAGAGTTATAAAGGCTACAAAATTGTAGCCTTTTTTATTTGACAAAAAATTTTGAATGTTATATTATATCTTAATGTAGTTTTATAATAAAATTAAATTAGAAAATAGAAAAAAGGAAGGGATAAAATGTTTAAAGTAGTAAAAGATTATATTGGTAAATATCTTAAATATGCAATCATTGGACCTGTTGCAATTGGACTTGAAGTATTACTAGAAGTTTATATGCCATATAAAACAGCTGAAATTATTAACGTTAGTTATGGTAATGGTGATAAACGATATATCGTTGCAATTGGACTTTATGTATTAATTCTAACAATTGTATCTTTAATATTTGGTGCATTATCAGGATGGGCATCATCAGTTGCCGCTGTTGGTCTTGGCAAAAATGTTAGAACAGCATTATTTGAAAAAGTAAATAAATTTTCATTTGCTAACACAGATAAATTTAGTACATCATCATTAATTACAAGATTAACTGTTGATGTTAACAATGTTCAAAATTCATTCATGATGATCTTAAGAGCATTTGTAAGATCACCACTTATGCTAATAGCTGCAACAATTATGGCTTTTAAAATTAACAAACATGTTGCAGTTGTATATTTAATTAGTATACCTGCATTAGCAATTGGACTTACTGCAGTATCAGTTTGTGCGTTTCCAAAATTTCAAAAGATGTTAAAAAAATATGATACTATGAATAGAGATATTCAAGAAAACTTAATTGGTATTCGTGCAGTTAAAGCATATGTTAGAGAAGATTACGAAACAAATAAATTCTTTAAAACTTCAGAAGAAGTAAAAAATGCACAAGTCGGAGCAGAAAAAATTATTGCACTTAATGGACCTATTATGCAATTTATCGTTGGTGTAACAATTGGTTCTGTTTTATATTTTGGTGGAGAACAAATCGTTCTTGGAAATATGGGACCTGGTGATTTATTTACATTAGTAACTTATGGTATGCAAATATTAATGAGTATTATGATGCTTTCAATGATACTTGTTATGGTAGTAATATCTAAAGCATCAGTTACTAGAATTAATGAAGTACTTGATGAAGAAATTGATATAGTAGAAAAAACAGATAACAAAACAAAAGAACTTAAAGTTCAAAATGGTGACATAGAATTTAAAAATGTATATTTCAAATACAATGAAATTATTAACTTAGAACTTGAAAGCGAAAAAGATGATAAACCTAAGAAGAAAAAATTATCAGCTCTTGATAAATTCCAACAAGCTGCTGATGATT
The DNA here is from genome assembly GCA_024407775.1 of Clostridia bacterium. Classification (GTDB taxonomy): domain Bacteria; phylum Bacillota; class Clostridia; order Lachnospirales; family JAKSVV01; genus JAKSVV01. Next base: position 1,827 of record JAKSVV010000066.1, on the reverse strand, counting down.
TTAAAAAGGCAATATCAAATTTAACTAGTCAAAAAAATAAATCAGTTGAAGCAGAAAATTATACACTATCAAATATTAATTTTAAAATTAAATCAGGAGAAACAGTTGGTATAATTGGTGCAACTGGTAGTGGTAAAACATCTTTAATAAATTTAATACCTAGATTATATGATGCTAACAAAGGTAAAGTGTTAGTTGGTGGTGTTGATGTTAAAGATTACTCACTTAAAAATTTAAGAGATGCAGTTGCAATTGTTCTTCAAAAGAATGAATTATTCTCTGGAACAATTTCAGAAAACTTAAGATGGGGTAAAGAAGATGCAACTCATCAAGAAATAGTAGATGCATGTAAGATAGCTGATGCTAATGACTTTATTATGTCATTCCCGAACGGTTATGAAACAGAACTAGGTCAAGGCGGAGTTAATGTATCTGGAGGACAAAAACAAAGATTAACAATCGCGAGAGCATTATTAAAAGATCCAAAAATTTTAATACTTGATGACTCAATGAGCGCGGTTGATACAAAAACTGATAAGAACATAAGAAAAGGTTTAAAAAGTTTTAGACCTGATATAACAAAAATAATAATAGCACAACGTATATCATCAATTAGTGATGCAGATAAAATTATTGTAATGAATAATGGACTAATTGATCAAATAGGAACGCATGACGAACTATTAAAGACAAATGATATCTATAAAGAAATTTTCAATTCTCAAAAGAATGGAGGAAAACAATAATGCCAGGACCAAGAGATATGAAAAACAAAGTAAGAGTAAAACCAAAGAATGCAATTGGTACTCTAAAAAGATTATTAAAATATTTAAAGAAATATAGATTTGCTTTAATAGTAGTTGTGTTATGTATTATATTAAGTGCACTGTCACAAATTGTGACAAGTTATATGATTAAACCGGTTGTAGATGATTATGTTGTACCTTTCATAGGAAGAGAAGATGTAGATTTTTCTGGTTTATTAAAAATGATAGAATTATATTTACTAATAGTAGTTGCTGGAGGACTATGTGCTTATGCTTATAATATAATCATGGTTAAAGTTTCAACAGGATTATTATTAGATTTAAGAAACGATTTATTTAAACGTTTAGAAAAATTACCAATCAAATATTATGATACACATACTCATGGTGAAATTATGAGTAGATTTACAAATGATATTGATGCTGTAAGAGAAATGATATCAAGATCAATTCCTGAATTTATTAATACATCAATAACAGTTGTAGGTATCTTTATTATGATGCTAGTTCTTAGCTGGAGATTAACATCATTAATATTCTTCGTAGTAATTTTAATGATAACAACAATTAAAGTTCTAGGAGGAAAGAGTGCAAAATATTTCCGTGAACAACAAATTAATGTTGGTAAAGCTAATGGTTATATTGAAGAAATGATGACAGGATCAAGAGTAATTAAAGTATTTAATTATGAAGATAAAGCTAATGAACAATTTGAAAAATTAAATGAAGATTTAAGAAGTTCATCAACAAATGCACATGTATATGCAAGTATCTTAAGACCAATTATGGCAAACATGAGTAATATATGTTATGTTATAATGTCTACTTTCGGAGCATTACTTGTTATCGAAGGTAAATTAGATTTAGGATCACTTGGAGCATATTTAAAATATGTTAAACAATTTACAATGCCACTTACAAATTTATCAGAACAATTTAATAGTATCTTAATGGCTATAGCTGGTTCTGAAAGAATATTTGAAGTATTAGATCAAGAAGAAGAAATTGATGATGGATATGTTAAATTAGTTTGCGCTCAAAAAAATAATGAAGGCAAATT
>JAKSVV010000065.1 GCA_024407775.1 Clostridia bacterium | reverse complement strand
GTATTTTAGAATATTTTTTATATCTATTTTAATATATTTTTTATTATTTTTATACACACTTTTTTATAAAAAAAATAGTGAAAAGAAATTCACTATTTTATGTTTTATTTTTATTTAATAATTTTTCTTCATAGGTACTGTAACTTCAGGAAGATCTAATTTCTTTCTAATTCTTTCATAATCTCTTTTTGTAATTTTTCTTCTTCTGATTTTTCTAGTTTTATGTATATATAATCCCCTTCTATTTAAGTCTAAATCAGTATGTAATAAATTCATAACTACTTCTTCAAGTGCTGCTATTGAACATATTAAACATATAATTGCTACTAACATATTTCTATTCATTATATTTAAGAAAAATGGAGATATAAATAATGATAAACCAGCCATCTTATTTAATATAGAATGGATCAAACCAAATGTATTATGTTTGATTGCTACAAGTCCCATAGATAGTAGTTTTGCTATTGCTATAAATATTGCAAACATCCATAGTTTGATATCAATTGATTCAAATATTGATGGTATAATTTTTATTGCACTTACTACAACAAATACTATATCAGCAAGTGAATCAAATCTTGCACCAAAGTCTGTTTCTATATCAAATTTTCTCGCTACGAAACCATCTATTATATCAGTAAAGCCGCAAACTATATATATTGCGTAGAATAAATCACTAAATGGATATAAAAATAATAAGAATAAACAAAATAATATTCTTACTAGTGTTACGTAGTTAGCTAGATTTTTCATACTAAACTCCTTTCTTCATTTTTTCTATCTTTAATATATTAATACTATACAAAATATATTTCTATTTTCAATAATTAGTTTAAAAAAATGCAATAAAATAACCCCTTGATCATCGAATCTAGGGGTCAAATGAGGAGTTTAAAATTGGTTTGGTTTATATATTAATTCTGTTCAAAATCAATTTTAATTATTTATTTTCTTCATCTAAAGCATTTACATAGTAAATGTATTGAGATGTAGTATCCATAAGTTTAGAAATTTGTTTAACTGTTAATCCTTTTTCATAAAGTCCTTTGATTTGTTTTCTAACTTTGGCATAATATGTTTTTTTGTTTAAATTATGTCTGTACATAAAGTTTTTAATAGCACCAATGCTCATTCCAAATGTATCAGCAATTTCTTGTTGAGTAACTGGTTTTTCAGCTTTGATGTAATTTTCTACTATATAGTCATAAAGTTTTTTATTTCTAATAGTTTTTGTAACTTTTGTTTTTGTACTCATCTTTATATTTCCTCCTATCAATACTGTTTTTTGTAATATATACATATTATACCATCAATTCCATATAATGTCAAGTCTTTGCTTACATTTTTTCCATTTTTTACAATATGTCAAAAATCGCGTACATCCCTTTATATATAAGGGTTAGACGTTTTTGAAGTTAAAAATGTTATAAACTTTTTCATAAATTTTTTACCATTTTTTGAATGATTATGTAAACGAATCAATACTTTCTTTTATTCTAAATAGTATTGATATTTGATCTTAATGGGTCATTTGAGAGTTCTAATATAGTTAAAAGCAATCTCAAAACCCCTTTATTTATCACGTTTTTAGATAAAGTTTCCCTTAAGTATTGTAAATAAAGTACTTATAGGGATTTTGACGTAAAAAAAGAGACTATAAAATATAGTTTTACGCTATATTTTATAGACTCTGAAATTTCAATATCTTTTATTATTCTATGTTTACTTCTATGTTAGCTTTAGCAAGTGCCTTTGTTATATCATCAACATCTTCACTATCCATGGCTTTACTTTGATTATCCATAGCTTCCCTTATTTTTGATGTTTCATCGATATAAATCTCAATTTCCTTGTCATTTAGCTTTGGAAGTACCTTTTGAAGTCTATCTTTAACCTTAACTACGTAATCTACAACGTATTTAAGATCTGCTGTCATATATACTTTGTTTCCTTCAAGTTGGTTGATACTTACTTGGTTTAGCTTATTTCTTACTATCATATCTTCTGTTGCGTCTACTACTGCGTTCCAAGCACCAATATAGGCATCAATATCACCTTCAGCGATAGTTTCTACCTTATTTGCTATTCTTGGTTTAGCCTTTTTAACAGGCATTTCACTTCCTGCAGTTTGAGCCATAGCTCCTGCTTGCATCATTTGCATAGGAGAATATATTTCTTCTTCCTTGCATAGTCTTATAATAAGCATTTCTAGAGTAAGTTTTGGCATATTTGAGTATCTCATTGCCTTTTCACAATTTATGAACTCTTCAAGTAAGTAAATTAGTCTATTTGCACTGATTTTTCCTGCAACATCCTTTATAGTACTAGCATTTTCTTCAGACATATCAAGAAGTGATATATTTGTATTAGATGCTACTAATACTAGATTTCTTAGATAATTACAGTACATTGATGCAAAGTTAATGATGTCTTTACCATCATCATATATTTCATTTACTTTTTCTATACATTCTTTAATATCCTTGTTTTCTAGATCCATAGTGAATTTATTGTATGTATCATAGTCAACATTGCCAAGTACATTAAGTACGTCTTCTAGAGTGATTTCTTGTCCTTGTTTTATGCTAATAATTTGTTCAAGGATAGATAGTCCGTCTCTCATTGAACCTTCTGATAATTCAACAATATAATCAATGGCTCTATCTTCAAGGATTGCACCTTCTTCAGCGATATATTCTTTCATTCTATCATGCATAAGAGTCTTAGATATTCTCTTTAAATCAAATCTTTGACATCTTGATAAGATTGTTTGAGGTATCTTTTGGCTTTCTGTAGTAGCAAGTATGAATATTACATGCTTTGGAGGTTCTTCAAGTATCTTAAGTAATGCATTAAAGGCATTCTTTGATAACATGTGAACTTCATCGATGATATATACTTTATATTTACCTGTTTGAGGCATATATAGTGCATCATCTCTAATATTTCTAACGTCATCAACCCCTGTGTTTGATGCAGCGTCGATTTCTATAACATTAAGCACTGTTTCATTAGCAATAGCTTCACATGTAGGGCATTTCAAACATGGGTTACCATTTACAGGAGACTCACAGTTTACAGCCTTTGCAAGAATTTTAGCTATACTAGTCTTACCTGTTCCGCGGATACCGCAAAATAGGTAGGCATGTGCAATTTTATCATTCATTATTTGGTTTTTAATAGTTGTAGTAATGTGATCTTGACCTAAGATTTCATCAAAAGTCTTTGATCTGTGCTTACGATAAAGCGCCATATAAGCCATAATTATACCTCTTTTTATATATTTCATTTCTTACACTATAGCATAAGATTTTTATAATGCAATAAAAAAATCCATGCACCTCGCTTTGAAAATATAACCCTAGTGCTGTATATCATAAAAGACTCATATACAGCTGGTTTATGTCACATAAAATATAATACTTAGTGCCGCTTCCTTCCGGACCTAACACGGTTCATATCAATTCTATTGCATAAGACTATATACTCAACATCCCTACGATATATGCTAACCTAAAATTATATTCCCTAATCTTGGTATCACCCTTGCTAAAGCGGATTGCAAGTACAGGGCACCGCTAACTCCCCAGCTGCATGGAAACTTTAATTCGTAATAAGTATATATAATAAAATAGCGTATGTCAAGGTTACATAAAGTATAATGAACGTATAAATAGTATATATATAATAGTATATATATAATATGGAGGAAAGTTATAAAAAGTACAATACTTTATTTTAAAAAAAGTGCGGATAATCATTATAAATCCACACTTTTTTGTTTTATATATCTCGTACTAAAATAAAGTTTCCTTCATTATATATACATATTAAATTATCTTCTAAATCTATATCCTTCTTTTAACTTAAGATCTATATTAAGAAGAATACCAATTGCTATTGCATTAGCTAGGTATGAGCTACCACCAGCGCTAACAAAAGGTAATGTAACACCAGTGTTAGGAAGTAATCCTGTTATAACACCTATGTTAACGAAAGATTGGAATAAGAATAATGCCACTATTCCTATTACTGTTTGTTTTATGAATGTATCATTTGTGCTATTTATCAGAGTGTAACCCCTGTAAGCTATTAATAGATAACACATTAATATTGCAAAGGTTCCTATAAACCCGAATTCTTCACCAATTACTGCAAGGATTGCGTCAGTATGAGGTTCTGGAACATAGTCTGATTTATTTAAGATACCTTTAAATAGACCTTTTCCAAATATCTTACCTGAACCAATTGCTTGCATAGCTTGCTTAGTTTGATATGCTTCTTTTTGTGAATATTCATCTGGGTAAACTAAAGCAAGGATTCTTTTCTTTTGATAGTTTTTAAGAATACCATCTTCACCTACTGTTAGTTTTGCATAGAAAAATACTGCTACTATAAGCGGGATACCAATTCCGAGCGCTATTAATATATATCTGTAATCTAGTTCTTGTGTAAATAGTTGTATAAAAAATACTGTTAATATAATTATACATGTTGATAAGTTTGGTTGTATAAATACAAGACCTGCTGGGATTAGTATAAGTACTAATGAAGCAATTAGATATAATGGATGATTAATATAGTCACCTATCATATCAAGTCCCGCTGCCGTTACTAGTATTAAACCTATTTTAGCAAATTCCGATGGCTGGATACCTACTGGACCAATCTTGATCCAACGAACAGCACCACCTCCACTTGAACCAATTGCTATAACAAGTATTAACGCAAGAATAATAAGTACATAAACTACAACTGCTAGAATGTTTCTTAATGAATCATCCATGGAAGTGAAATTTATAAGAGCTGTACCTATCATAACTCCAACACCAAGTATAATAAATATTAATTGTTTTATAAGTTCAATGTATTCACCTTGATTGACTCTTGTTGCTGAACTAATTCCAAGTAAACCTATGAATGTTAAAACTCCAACTGCAAGTAAAAGCCATTTATCAAGTTTTCCAATTCTTCTAGAGATTCTCACGTGAGTGTCCTTTCATAATTTATTTATAATATTTACTCTAACAAAAATAAAAAAATATTCCATAGAAAAAATAAAAAAATTTAAACATAAAAAAATAAAGTTCTTTCGAACTTTATCTTCTTTTTTATCTTCTTTAGATTCTTCTTTTTTGTCTTCTTTATTTTTTTCTTCTTTATCTTTTTTAGTTTCTTTTTTGTCTTCTTTCTTTTCTTCTTTCTTGTTTTCCTTCTTATCATCATCTTTGTTAATTTGTTTTATTGTCTTGATAGGAATGTTAGCATATAAAGCTGGCACTTCTTGATCATCATCATCTAATCTTGTTGTAGAGATTTGAATATCAAGAGCATCCATATCTATTTCCATATACTTTGAAAGAACATCCATGATATCTTTTCTAATGTTTTCTAAAAGTTCAGCATTACAATCAGATCTATCATGAATTAAAACTAATTTTAGTCTTTCTTTAGCAATTTGACTTGCAGTCTTCTTGCTCGATTTTTTTGATCTAAAAAAACTCATAATATCTATCATAATCTGCACCTCCTAAAAACATCTCGTAATTAATCTTTTTAATTTACTAAAGAAACTATTACATTTTTCTAAATCTAAAATTGGAACATCTTCACCTAAGATTCTGTGAACAATATTTCTATATGCTTGTCCTGCAATATATTTTTGACTAGCAACAATTGGTTCACCTTGGTTTGTTGTTACAACAATACCTTCATCATCTGGAACAACTCCAATTAGATTTACTGATAAAATTTCCATGACATCTTCAATTGACATCATTTCTCCTCTTTTGACCATATCGTTTCTAACTCTGTTAATGATTAATGTTGGTGATTTTAAATCATTTGCTTCTAGTAATCCAATGATTCTATCTGCGTCTCTTACTGCTGAAACTTCTGGTGTTGTTACAACGATAGCTCTATCAGCTCCTGCGATAGCATTTTTAAATCCTTGTTCAATACCAGCTGGACAGTCAATGATTATAAAATCAAATTCTTTTCTTAATTCATCACATAATTTTTTCATTTGTTCTGGTTCAACTGCACTTTTATCTTTTGTTTGTGCTGATGGTAGTAAATATAAATTACTGCATCTTTTATCTTTAATTAATGCTTGTTTAATTTTACATTTTTCTTCAACAACATCAACTAAATCATATACTATTCTGTTTTCTAATCCCATAACAACATCAAGATTTCTTAATCCTATATCGGCATCAATCATTACAACTTTTTTGCCTTCTCTTGATAATCCCATTCCGATATTAGCAGATGTAGTTGTTTTTCCTACTCCACCTTTTCCTGATGTAATTACTATAACTTCACCCATTATATTTCCTCCTATGTGGTTTCTTCTATATAATTAGACTATTGATACTATATCAAAAATCTTCTTACTTGTCGACACATTTTATTAATATTTTTTTATTATATATATTATTGATTAATAACACCAGACATCATCTTTAATTCATTTACATAGTAATCGATAATATCAAATGCATTTCTAATATTTTCTCTATCAAGTGCAACGAAAATTGTTTCTAAGTTACTAACAAATTCTTTAGGTAACTTTTTAAATTTTGCTGCCCTTTGTAATGATGCTTTTTCATTCATTACATATTCATCATTTAAAGAATATACAACTTGTATTAATGCATTAGCTGATTTATATAAAGCACCAGCTGCATAAATTATATCTTTTCTTTCAATTGATTTTCTTCCTGTTTTACTTGAGTAATCTGCTTCCCATAAGAAGTGATTTATACTTGCATTTTTATATACTGCATTAAAAGGTCTTACTTTCTTTTTCATTGCAGCAACATTTTTAGTTTTATCAACTAAAGGTCTACACATATCAACTTCTGCAAGATACATTGAACTTACAAATCCAAATGGATGTCCAAATTGATTTACTAAAGAAATGTTTCCTTGATTACATGCATCAATTACTTCATTAACTCTTGTTATATTTCTTAATGATATATCAACAATTAAATCATCAACTTTAATACATGATCCTCCATTAAGCCATGGTCCCCATGCACCAGGATATGCAAGTAATCCTTGTCTATGTAAATCATCTAAATTTGTTAATGCATTATTTAATCCTTCGATATCAAGAACACCATCACCTATGTAGTATATTCCTATATCTACATTTGAATCAGGAGCTTGCATTCCTAATACTCTAGAACCCCCAAATACAATTGCGTCTACACCAGTTACACCTTTTAATTCATCTGCAACTTTATAAACAACTCTTTCTACCATTCTTTCAGCTTCGCTCACGTTACACCTCACAAAAATTATTTTTTTATTTTTATTTTTATTTTTATTTTTATTTTTTTAAATTGCATTTTTATCTTCAACAAGAAGTAATGCTTCTTTTGCTGCTTCTTGTTCAGCATATTTTTTATTTTTACCAACACCTTTTCCTAAAAGTTTATCATTACAATATACTTCGACTTCAAAACTTTTATCATGATCAGGTCCTGTTGTATTTACTAATCTGTATTCTATTTTTACTTCACCTTTTGCTTGAAGAATTTCTTGTAGTCTTGATTTAGAATCTTTTAAACTTTTAATTTGAATTTCTCCATCTTTAGGTATTACAAATTTATAAATAAATTTTATTGCTGGTTTTAATCCACCATCTAAATAAATTGCTCCTATTAATGATTCGACAGTATTTTCTAAAAATGAATCATTAACTTTAATTTCTTGTTCAGTAATTCCTTTTCCATGAATTAAATATTTATGTAAGTCCATACCTTTTGCTACATTACTTAGAGCAGTCTTACAAACTAAATGAGCTTTTATTTCACTTAGTTCTCCTTCTTTTAAGTTTTTAAATTTTTTATAAACATAATCTGTTACTACAAAACCTAAAACACTATCTCCTAAAAATTCTAGTCGTTCATTATTTTTATCGTACACATGTTTTGTTATATTAAATAATCCAACATATGATTTATGTGTTAAGGCTGCTTTCATTATACTTAAATCTTTAAAAGAATATTTAATTACTTTTTGTAAGTCTTTACACTTTTGTATGTTTTCATCTTTTGATTTTCTTTCAAACATTATAACCTTCTTTTATTTTTAAAATTAATTTTTTATTTATTTATGCCTTCACTAATCTTTCTTGCTATATCTTTTTTATAGAATGTTTCAACTTGTTTTAAACAAGCACAAATTTCTTTTCTTTGTGATGAGCCATGTGCTTTTACTACTAAAGATTTTAATCCAAGTAATGGAGCTCCACCATATTCTGATGCATCGAATGTTTTCTTTAAACCTTTTAGTGCATCTTTTGCAAGTAATGCACCGATCTTTGATTTTGTTGTAGAATAAAATGCTTCTTTTAACATATCAAATAAATCTCTTGCCATACCTTCAGTATGTTTTAAAATTACATTACCTGTGAATGCATCACAAACAAATATATCTGTTTCTCCTCTAAAAACTTCTCTAGCTTCTACGTTACCATAGAAATTTATATTGTCTAATTCTTTTAGTTTAGGATATGTTTCTCTACAAAGTTCATTTCCTTTTTCTTCTTCTGTTCCAATATTAACAAGTCCTACTGTTGGGTTTTCTATATCTAATTCATTTTGCATATATATTGTTCCCATTTGTGCAAATTGAACTAAGTTAAGTGGTTTAGCATCAACATTAGCACCACA
>JAKSVV010000064.1 GCA_024407775.1 Clostridia bacterium | reverse complement strand
TTGAAGTTGAACTTATAACAGGTAAGAGTCATCAAATAAGAGCACAACTTGCTCACATTGGATATCCTATTGTTGGTGATTATAAATACGGTGATGAAGATATTAATGACAAATTTAGAATGCAAATGAAAGTTAAATCACAATTACTTTGTGCTTATAAACTTGTTATCGATAACAAAGAATATAAAATCGACTGTGATTTTGAACAATATGTTAGATAATTATAGAGACTAAAACGACTTAAATAAGTCGTTTTTTTCTTGTTTTTGCCTTGCATACAAAAAACTTTGTGTTATCATTAAATGAGTGAAAGTTTACCTTATTTTAAAATAGGTTAAATAATCGATGTATATTAAGGAAAGGAAAACGATATGGGAAGAAGAAAAAAGCAAGAATACGAACAAATTGAAGAAGACTTTGAAGAAGAATACGAAGAGCCTGGTTTCTTTGATGACATGAAAAAAGAAATTGTTGGTATCATAATTATAGCTTTTGCTATATTACTTGGTATAGCTGTTTTTTGTGGTAACAATCCAGACAATCTTTTATATTATGTGAATATTGGACTTAGTGCACTTTTTGGTAAGCTTGCAATCTTATTTCCGATTGCACTCCTTGGTTACTCATTAGTAGTACTTAGAGATCCAGAAAGAAACTATGAATGGAGATGGCTAATATATATTATTTTTATAATGGCTTTACTTGGTTCATGGCTAGCACTTGCAACTATTGATGATAAAGATACATCAGTTATACTTGGCGGATATTTTGCTATGTGGTTATCACTTGGTTTATATAAAATTGGTGGTAAGTTTGCAGGTTATATAATACTATGCGCAATCTCTGCTTTAACATTTATATTATTAACAAGAAGATCATTCATTGGTATGATTAAAAAAGGAGCAAGAACAGCTCGTGATGGTGTTAGAGTTACAAGAGATAGTTTAGCTCATAGAAATTATGATGATGACGATGATGATTATGATTATGACTATGAAGAAGAAAGCTATAACGTGCCACACTCAAGTGAGTTGCAAAATATGCCTAACCCTAATGATGGCAAAAATTTTGATATTCGTTTAGATGAAGATGACAATGATTTTGATGAAGACTATGAAGAAGATGATGACGACGAATATGAAAATGATGATGAATATGCTGATGACGATTATGATGATAGTGATATTGAAATAATTGATTCAGATAATTTAGATGAAAATAAAAATGATAAAGATATCAAACCATTAATTCACGAAAACTTTTTCCAAAAAATATTTAAGCATAAAAAGAAAACTGAAATTCCAAAAGTGCTTGATGAAGATGTAGTTGAATTAATAGGTAAAGATGAAAATCCTGATGAAGTTGCAAAACTTCTTGAACAAAATAATTATGGCGTTGTTGATTTAGGATTCTGGGAAGAAAACAAAGAAGATAATTCTGATTCATATTCTGATGATGAAGATGTTGATTACGAAGAAGGTGAATATGAAGAAGGAGAATACGAAGAATCAGAAATTGATGATGACGATTATGAACCAATTGGTGATGAAGAATATGAAGACGACGATGAGTATGATGACGAAATCGAAGTTATAGATTCTAATAGCGAAGATGATGATAGAGAAATTGAAATTGGATTACCTGGACAACCTAAAGTTAGTGAACAAATTGACTTACTAGGTAATACACCTATCATGACACCAGTTATTTCAACAGATAAAGAAAAAGATGTTTCTAATAATTATGAACAAAAGATTAAAGTAAATAATCCTCATACTAAGAAAAAAGAAATTAAACTTATCGATGAGGAAGGTGAAGAAGAAACAGTAGTGATAGATGAAGAAGCACCAATTATTCCTTACGTTTATCCAAAGATGAGTTTCTTATCTAAACCACCAGCTAAAAAAGTTGGTAACAGTAAAAAAGAATTACAAGATAAAGCTAAGACTCTTGAAGAAACACTTCAAAGTTTTAAAGTTAATGCAAAAGTTATTGGAGTTACAAAAGGACCAGCTGTTACAAGATTCGAACTTGAACTTGCTCCTGGTGTTAAAGTAAGTACAATTCAAAATCTATCTGATGACATTGCAATGCATATGGCATCAAGTGGTGTTAGAATTGCTCCAGTTCCTGATAAAGCAGCTATCGGTATTGAAATTGCAAACTCTGAACCATCAGCAGTTTTTGTTAAAGAAGTTCTTGATACTGAAGAATTTAGAAATGCAAAATCAAAAATATCTGTACCACTTGGTAAAGGTATCGATGGTAAGATTGTAAGTATGGATATCGCAAAGATGCCACATATACTTATAGCAGGATCTACTGGTTCTGGTAAATCAGTTTGTATTAACACAATCATTACAAGTATAATTTATAAAGCAACTCCTGAAGAAGTTAAACTTATCATGGTTGACCCTAAGGTAGTTGAACTTAAAATGTATGCAGATATTCCGCATCTATTAATACCAGTTGTTACTGAACCTAAGAAAGCTGCTGCAGCTCTTAACTGGGCAGTTAGCGAAATGCTTGATAGATATAGATTATTTGCAGAAAACGATGTTAAGAACCTTGATGGTTATAATAAATTAATGGAAAAAGAAAATAAGAGAAAACTTCCTCAAATCGTTATTATTATCGATGAACTTGCTGACCTTATGATGGCTGCAGGTAAAGAAGTTGAAGATGCTATATGTCGTCTTGCACAAATGGCAAGAGCTGCTGGTATGCATTTAATTATTGCAACACAAAGACCATCAGTAGACGTTATCACAGGTCTTATTAAAGCAAACGTTCCATCAAGAATTGCCTTTGCTGTTTCATCACAAACTGACTCAAGAACAATCTTAGATCAAGGCGGTGCTGAAAAACTTCTTGGTAAAGGTGATATGTTATACTTCCCACTTGGTGCTAATAAACCAGTGAGAGTACAAGGTGCTTACATTGATGAAGCTGAAATTGAAAAGATAGTTGATTTCATAAAGGGTAACAATGTTGCTGTTTATAGAAATGATGTTATGCAAAGCATAGATAGAGCTGCCGAAGAAAAAGAAGCCAAAGGAAAAGATATTCCTGATAAGAATGAAGATGATGGTGGTGATGATGCTTTACTATATGATGCTCTTGAACTTATTAATGATATTAAGAAAGCATCTATTACAATGTTCCAAAGAAGATTGAAACTTGGTTATAACCGTGCAGCAAATCTTATGGATACATTAGAAGAAAAAGGTTTTGTTGGACCTGATGAAGGTACTAAACCTAGAAAAGTATTTTTCGATGCAGTAAGGGATGCCCTAGACTGCAGAGATTAAGTTAGGAGATATAATGGAAGGTAGAATAATTTCCGCAGATTTAAAACTAGATGATAAAGATACTGAAAACAAATTAAGACCTCTTAATTTTGATGATTATATCGGACAAGAAAAAATAAAAGAAAATTTAAAAATATTTATAGAGGCTGCAAAGAAAAGAGGAGAAGCTCTTGATCATGTTTTACTTTATGGTCCTCCTGGACTTGGTAAAACTACACTTGCTAATATTATTGCAAACGAAATGGGCGCAAATATTAAAGTTACATCAGGACCTGCCATTGAAAAGGCAGGCGATGTTGCAGCTATTCTTATGAACTTAAAAGAAAATGATGTTCTATTCATTGATGAAATTCATAGACTTAATAAAACTTGTGAAGAAGTTTTATATAGTGCTATGGAAGATTTCGCAATTGATATAGTTACAGGTAAAGGACCTCAAGCAAAATCATTAAGACTTGATCTTCCTCATTTCACACTTATTGGTGCAACAACTCGTGCTGGACTTCTTAGCGCACCACTTCGTGATAGATTTGGTATAGTTCATAAACTTGAATTTTATGATGAAGATGAACTTAAAAAAATTATTAAACGTTCTAGTAAAATTTTAGACTGCACTATAAAAGAAGATGGCTTAAATGAAATTGGTAGAAGATCTCGTGGTACACCAAGAATTGCTAACAGATTATTAAGAAGAGTTAGAGATTATGCTGATGTTAAGTATGATGGTATCATTACTAAAATTGTTGCATGCGATACTCTTGATAATTTAGAAATTGATAAACTTGGACTTGATGATCAAGATAGAAAATATCTTATGTGTATCATTGATAAGTATGCTGGTGGACCTGCCGGTGTTGATGCCATTGCTACAAGCATTGGTGAAGATGCTCAAACAGTTGAAGAAGTATATGAACCATATCTTATTAAGATTGGATTTGTTACTCGTACTCAAAGAGGAAGGGTAGTTACTAGAGATGCATACGATCATCTTGGGCTTAAACAATAACTTTTATTAAAAATTTTTTTCTGCAATATTTTATAAATATTAGTATTGAAAACCATATATTTACATAATAAAAGCACGTTTATCCCTTTATTAAATTAGATTTTTAACAATATTAATAAAAATATAAAAAGCACTAATTTTTAGTGCTTTTTTTAGTATTGAAAACACCCTTAAACTTATGAAAAAATCTTGTTTTTATATGTTGACTTTTCAGTTTACTAAAGTATAATATTATTCGTGTATTAACATAAAAACGAGGAGGAAATACAAAATGAAAGACAGTAAATTTATGGCTTTCTTAAAACTAGTTTTACTTGTAGTAATCGCTGGTGTTATGGGATATTTCATAATGCAACCTGCTGAAATTACTTACAATGTTAAAAAAGCCAAAGAAGTAACTGAAGAAATTGATGAAGAATCAAATGAAGAAGAAGTAGCTGCTCAAGAAGAAGCTACAGTTGAAGACGAAGACGAAAATGAAGATAGTGAAGAAGTTGAAACAAAATCATTCCACAACTATCTAAGTTATGAAAATATAAGCCTTGGTCTTGACCTTGCAGGAGGAGTTAGCGTTGTTTATGAAGCTGATGCAGATGCACAACCTTCATCAAGCGATATGAGTTCTGCTGAAGAATTATTAAGAAAGAGACTTACATTTAAAGGTCATACAGAAGCCGAAGTTTCTGGACAAGGAGAAACAAAAATTAGAGTTGAAATGCCAGGTGTTGATGATCCACAACAAGCTATTGCTGAAATTGGACAAACAGCTGAATTAAAATTCTATGGTGTTAGATCAGACAATTATTATGCAGCTCCAATTGGAGAAATGTCATATGTTTTAGTTGATCAAAATTCTACACAAGACAATATGAAATTATACGATGGATCAAATATTGATGAAATCGGAACATTATTACTTACAGGTGAAAGAATTGCAAATGCATATGCTTCTAGCCAACAAGTAAATTCTAAAGTAGGTGGTTCTGAACCAGTTGTTGTTTTAGAATTTGATGCTGAAGGTACAGAATTATTTGCAAATGGAACACATGATTATTTAAATAATTACATTGCAATCGCACTTGATACAAACTTAATTAGTGTACCAAACGTTTCAGTTGAAATCGTTAGTGGTGAAGCAATCATCACAGGTATGAGTTCACTTGAAGAAGCTAAATCATTAGCTAACTTAATTAACTCAGGTTCACTACCATTTAAACTAAATGCAGTTGAAACAAATATTATCGGAGCAAGATTAGGACAAGATGCTTTATCAACATCTATTAGAGCTGGTATCATCGGTCTTATCGTAGTTGGAATATACATGATTTGTGTATACTTCTTCCCAGGATTCATTGCTGACCTTGCTTTAGTAGTATATACAATTTTAATAGTAGCAGTACTTGCTCTATTTAACATTACATTAACATTACCAGGTATTGCAGGTATCATCCTTTCAATTGGTATGGCTGTTGATGCTAACGTAATTATTTTCTCAAGAATCAGAGAAGAATTATCAATGGGTAAAACATTAAATTCTGCTATTGATTCTGGATTTAGTAAAGCAATGAGCGCTATCGTTGATGGTAACGTTACAACATTAATCATTGCTGCAATCTTATATGCTGAAGGAATTGGATCAATAAGAGGATTTGCTCAAACATTAGCACTTGGTATTATTACATCTATGTTCACAGCATTAGTAATAACAAAATTCATCTTAAATATTTTTGTTAAATTTGGATGTACAAATTTAAAAATTTATGGTGTTAATAAAAAAGCTGAAGTTACAACAGCTGAATTAAATAAAAAACATGGAAAAAAAGAATAGGCTAAGGAGGAGGACAAAATGAAAGTAGTTGAAAAAAGAAAAATATCTTACATTATATCTTTAACTGTCATTTGTTTAGGTCTTATCTTCATGGCTTACAATGGACTAGTTAAAAAGACAGGAATTTTTAATTTCGGTATCGACTTTAAAGGTGGTACTGTAGTAGAAGTTGACTTAGGTCAAGAATCAAATATTGATGAAGTAAAAGATTTAGTACTTAATGTAACTGGAGATACAAACGCTCAAGTTCAAGAAGTAATTGATAGCACACATGTTATCGTTAAATTATCTGCAGAAGATAAAAAAGAAGTAACTGTTGAAGATACAACAGAAGTTGTTGAAACAGAAGAAGTTGAAGAAGTTGTTGAAACAGAAGGACTTCTATCAAATGATGAAGTAGTTGAAAAAGTTTTAGCACAAGCTAAAGATGGAGACAAATCATCAGATTTAGTATTAAAAGCATTCGAAATTAAATATGGAACAACAGAAGATTCATTAGTTCAATTAGAAGACTTTGCATCAACTGTTGGTGACGAAATGACAGCTAACGCATTAAAATCAATTTTCCTTGCATGTCTTGCAATCTTACTATATGTAGCATATAGATTCAGAGACATCAAAATGGGATTTGCTGCAATCTTAGCATTATGTCATGACGTTTTAGTAGTATTAGCATTTGCTGCTATATTTAGATTATCAATTGGTAACTCATTCATTGCTGCTATCTTAACAGTAGTTGGTTACTCAATTAACAACACTATCGTTATTTTCGATAGAGTAAGAGAAAATGCAAAAGGAAGCGCAAGAGCTCACAAGAATACATTAGTTGATAAATCAGTTAAAGAAACATTAACAAGATCAATCAACACATCTATTACAACATTAGTTTCAGTTCTTGCTTTATACTTCTTAGGAGTAGATTCAATTAGAGAATTTATCTTACCAATTATCGTAGGATTAGTTGCTGGTACATTCTCATCAATCGCAATTGCTGCACCATTATGGTATGATTTAATTTACATTGGTAAAGCTAAACCTAAAAAAGCATTAGCTGAAGGTGAAGAAACTGTAGAAGTTAAAGAAGTAAAAGAAGTTAAAAAAGAAACTAAAAAAGAAACTAAAAAAATTACTAAAAACCCACAAAAAGCAGCTAGAAAAGCAGCTAAAAAAAGTAAATAATTAGTGATTAATATATAAATGACCGCAATTATTGCGGTCATTTATATTTGAAATTTTGGAAAAAAGTTGGCTTGACAAAATAATTTTTTAAAAGCACTTTGAAAAAAGTTTGAAGAAGTTAGCTTGACAAAATTTTTTCTAAAACAGGGTTAAAAAATAAATAAAAAAATCTGACTTGACAAGTTTTATGTAAATCAAAAAAGTATTGAAAATATTTGATATTTACTTGCAAGAGAAAAAGTATGTAGTATACTTTATGATAAGGAAAGTATTGAGGTGAAATATGAAACTATGTATTGATACAACAACGAACGTATGCACCGTTGCAATAGTTAACGATAATAAAGTTCTATGCGAAAGAACATATAATGATAAATTAAAACATTCTGAAATCTTAATGGTTGAAGTTGATGAAATGATTAAGAAATTAGATAAAACATCAAGTGACATTGATGAAGTATTTGTAACTAATGGACCTGGTTCTTTTACAGGTATAAGAATAGGAGTTACAGCAGCTAATACTATTGCTGATACTTTAGGAATTAATGTTAATGATTACACAGTACTTGATGTAATTGCAGAAAACTTTAGTTATTCAAATAAAATTATTTGCTCAATGATTTATGCAAGAAATGATAGATACTATTTTGGAGTTTATGATTCTGAAGATGGTAATCTTGAACTATTAAGACCATATGAAGCATTAACAATTGATGAAATAATTGATGAATTAAAATCTAATTATGATGATGTAATTTTCTGCGGTGATCTTAATGAATCACACTTTGATAAAATGAAAGAAGTAGGAGTAGTTGCAAACAATGCATTAAATATTCCTAAAGCAGGAGTTATGCCTTTTATTAAATTATCTGGAAGAGAAAAATGTGATATAGAAAAAATTAACGATAAATTTGTTAAACCAATATATCTTGAAAAATCTCAAGCAGAAAAAATGGGGGCAAAGAATGATTAGAGAAATGAATGATCAAGATATCGAAACATGTTATGAGATACAAGCTGAATCTATAATTCATCCTTGGTCACATGATATGTTTGTGGATGATTATAAAAATGATAATTCATTATACTATGTTCATGAAACTGATGATGCTATTACATCATACATTGCATATCAAATTGTACTTGATGAAGCAACAATTATGAGTATAGCAACTAAACAAGATGAACGTAAAAAAGGTTATGGAAATGTTTTATTAAATGGTACATTTAATAAATTAAAAGATAAAGGTATAAAGAAAATTTTCTTAGAAGTTAGATCAACAAATGTTGATGCAATTAACTTATATAAGAAAAATGAGTTCGAAGAAATGAGTGTAAGAAAAAATTATTATAATGATCCAACATGTGATGCAATTATAATGGTTAAAAATCTATAAAATGTGGAGGAATGTATGAAGGGTTTTAAGGAACTAAGTTATGAAGACTTAATGAAAAATGTTTGTGACCCAAACAAATTAGGCTTTGAAACTACTGAAGAAATTACAGGGATTGTAGGTATAATTGGAGAAGAAAGAGC
>JAKSVV010000063.1 GCA_024407775.1 Clostridia bacterium | reverse complement strand
GAATAAAAGATAGCTTTTACTTTTTTTAAATTATTATCTATATTAAATTTTTCAATATAATAATCTATTTTTCCCATAATCTATATTATATTATTATATATATTATATATATAATATTAACTGTCAATCTAGGAAACGGCTTTTGGCTTCGCCTTTACCTAAAATATTTTTTTAAAATATATTAGATATGAGCCATCGCTCGTGCCAAGAAGTTGTTTTCCCGATTTAGTGGGTGTCTTTGCATTATAACTCAATTAGAAATCTCTTGTTCAAGTTATAACTTTCTTTTCCTTCAGGTTAAGTAAACTCTGTCGTACTGAGGTATCCGTATTTCGTTTACTCTTGCTCGTGTTCCCGATAGTCAATCGTCGCCTTTTACTACCACGAGTTCATCTCCATTGTTTAATGACTTATAAAAATTGGTAACCCCTTACTAAATTGTCTTTCGCTTAAAAGAGACCGTAAGGGGTTTAAATCTTCTATCTCTTTTAAGCTAATAATATTATACACAAAAAAATAGAAGATTGTCAAGCCATATTTTTAAATCTATGTGACTGCCGTTATGTAGATACACCCTTAGCAGTCACGTTTCCGCATTTATTTAAGCAGAACAAACGCTTTTATTTGATAGTGAGCGTTACACTAATTTAAAATATTATCATCACCTTGATAGCAATCAGCAATTTGTAATATTTTAGTATCCAATATAAACATACCATTACCACCAAAGCCATCTCTATCTTTAGTGAATTTCCAGTTAATAAATTTTCTATCTTCTTGTTCTTCGGTAGTATTTTTCCACATAACAATTACTTTATTTGCTATTTGTTCTAATGAACCACTATCACGTAAGTTTCTTGATTCTGGTTCACCGTTCTGATTATCTTCAGCTTCTCTATTAAGATGTGCTACAACTATCATTAAACAGTTATATTTAAGTGCTAGTTGTTTTAATTTCATAGCATAGTCCTGTACCAGGTAAGCCTGATTCTGCGTTCTATTGCCCAATTTGCCACCAGAAAGGTTATCTAAAACAAGAATATCTGGATGATGTCTTGAAAGTTCTAATTCAACATCTTCTACAGTAGGCATAAATGAATCAGAGAAGAATACTTTATCACTATATATTTCAAGATACTTATCCATATCTTTTTTTAGTAATTCAACTTCTTCTGGTTTCAGCTTATTTGTTCTAATACGCCAATATGGTATTTGACTTTCTATAGCCATCTGTCTTTCAAAGAACTGAGTATCATTCATTTCTGTTGTAAATATAGATACTTTACGATTATCTATTAACCAATTACGCATTAAGTTAATAACTAATAAAGATTTACCAACACTAGGTCTAGCTGCAAGTATTACAAAATCACCTTTAGACATTGTTGTTTTATCTATACTTGGATATCCAGTAGGAATAATATCTGGTGTACTTTCTAATTTCTTTTTAAAATCATAAGTAATATCTGCAAGAGTTCTTTGTGGTGATTTGATATCATCTATCTTATCTTGTAATTCTTTAACATTATGTATAATCTTATTTAACTTATTCTCATCTATTTCATCAACAACTTTAAGACATTCTAATCTTTGCTTATCTAACAGATTATTTATTTTTACTCTTTTATATAAATTTTTCCAATTACTTTTTATTGAAACATCATTTATACAATCAAGTATATATTTCTCACCACCAACTTCAAGTATAGAACCTTTACGTTTAATATCTTCTATAACAGACATAGTATCTATTACTTCATTTTTAACACAAGAAAATATACTATCTCTTATTATATTATTTTTAGAATAAATAAACTCTACACCAGCACTTGCTATAGACTTAGCTATTTCAGAGTCTAGTAACATACAACCTATTAGTTGTTTCTCTTCTAATTCTCCCATTTTTTTTAAAAAATACATATATGCTCCTTAATTTTGTGCTTTTTTTAGGAACAGGATAAGCACTAACCTGTTTACATATCTCGTAGCCACCTAATGTAAGAGGTGTATGAACGATATGAGCTTATCGTGCTACTTGAAATTCTTACTACATATACAATTATATTTTTTCTTTTGTTTACTTACAGGATTAATATCACCTGTATCAACTGTTATTTCTACTCTAGGTAACGTGCTATATCTTTTAGTTAATGTTAATTCGTGTATTAAAGCATCGTCTTTAAATACTAATTTGTTCATAGAGTCTAATATAAGTTTAGCTAAGTTATCCAAATCAGGTTTTTTATAGTGTTCACACTTACCTTCAACCATTATTTGATTTACTTTCTTCTTTGAATAACTGGTAGGAATGGGCATATAGAACTCAATAAAAACCTTAATGGGGGAATCAATAGGTTCAAATGTCCACTCTGTTTCCAAATGTTCTTTGATAGCCTTTTCTTCATTTAATGTCTTTGTAGGTGTGTATGTGTGAGTATACCCACCCCAATTACTGAATCTTGGTCTACCTTTAGCTACAGGAATACGATTAATAGTTGTATTGAAAATCATATCTTGCACTCCTTAGGTCTACCATATTTCCTTAAATTAACAGAAAAAACTAAACAATTACCATCTGATTGTTGAGGACATTTTTTACATTTTGGATTCATATACCCACTCCTTTTTTTATATTATACTATAAATTATAATGAAGCTACAAATGCTTTTAATTGTTCTGTAGTAAAAACATTATTATCATTAATATGTACAGTATAAATATCATTACTATTAACTTTAAGTAAATGCCATTTACGACCATCTTTAGTTAAAGATTTTAAGTATTCAGCTCTTTGTTTAAAGTCTGAAACTTTTTCAATTTCTTGTTTTTCTGTTGTTTCCATATTTTCGTTCATCTAACTTCTCCTTTACTTTATATATTGCTATTGCTGTAATTACACTTGTTACTACTCCTATTAACCTAGCAGCTAGTGTTCTAACAATTACTGGGTGCATATTAACCACCTTGTGTAGTTGACAATTTCATTTCTTCTTTTGCTTTAGAGATTAAAGTAATTAAAGTTTTATGTCTTAACTCTAATGCTTTAAGTAACCAACTAGCACTATCTACATCTCTCTTTTTGTCAGAGCATAAACTTCTTGCTTTAATTTCTTTTGCTTTAGCAGAAATATCTTCTAATTCACATTCTTGTATAGCTTTAGATAATGCTTTTGCATACTCTTCTTCTCTATCTGATAATGCAGAAGCACAAGTATAATAATAAGATGTTGTCTTAGCCAAATCTTCTGCTAAAGCTGTAGAATTAAGAAAATCTATAGGTTGTTTTACATATTCACTTATAATCATAATGTATCTTCATATAGTTCTTCTTTAGGTGCTTCTTCTACTGTATCACTAACTACTCCAATACCAGCAGCTTGAATCTTATCTACTATAGGATTATTAAATTTACCACTCATAATATCATTATGAATATCTAATAACTCTTTAGCATATATCATAATATCTTTTGGAGTTACTTTACTAGCTTTAGCGATAAGAACATCTTTTGCTATACCTGCATAACATTCCAATTTAATCTCATCTTGTTTAGCCTTATCAAAGTCCAAACGTTTTTGATTAACTTCAGTAATGTTATTTATAGGTAACATTCTTTTATCGGATGTAGCACCTGCTGGCGTTTTAACAGTATTAGAACCAGGAAGAGGGAAAATAGCATTAATATATTTAGTATTCATATACTCTTTTATATCAACAGTATAATCTCCTGCACCTGTAACTGAACCATAACCTTTTTTAGAATTCTTAACTGTCATTTTAGTTCCGTCTTGCAGTTCAAGAGCTTTATATTCTCCGTTCTTACCATTCATTGTTTTTACTGATACTACTTTAATTGTTTCCATTTTTATTCTCCTTTACTAAATAATATCTTGCATAGTTTACATTGTTGCCATATCTATTTCTTGTTTTTTCTCTTTTAGTTATAATATTATAACCGTAATGATGTCTTAGTGAATATATTATAGCAGATAATCTAGTTGCTCCAAACATCTCTATTGCATCCATAGAAGTTATGTTTCCAAAAGACCATAACCAGTCCATAACTTTACTTATTTGTGTTGTATCCATACTCATCTCCTAAAAGTATTTATTATTTCTATTATAATATTGTTTTAACAATATCTTATAGTGTTCAAAAGCTTTATCTAAGTTTTTACACTCTATTAAACCACCTCTCTTTTTATATTCCTTTAGCTGATAAGTATTTAATGATTTAACATCAGGAATATGTATAATTTTTGTTGTTTCTGGAAATATATGATATCCACTCATTAAATTTACTGCTTCTCTATATGCACTTGTTTGTAGAGCATAGCTTTGATGTACAGATTTGCTTGTCTTTAAGTCATAAATGATGTATTTGCCATTTTTATACGCTAGGATATCCAACCTACCACCAAACCCGAAATCTATGTCCCTACGCCAAATTAGGGGCATTTCTGTGCATATTAGTTCAGGTTTCTCTTGTTCCCAAACATATTTAAACAATAAGAATTGTTCTGTAATCTTATATGGCTTACCATTTAAGAAGTTTTCAACATTATCATGCTCATTAGTACCAACATTAGCTGCATCATCACGTTGCTTATCTGGATTTGCTAATGCTTGGTCTAATATATAATCTATTGTATTATCAGTTAAGCGGTCTACTTTTTTAAGTGCATATTTTAGATTTTCTTTAGCAAATGATACAACTTCTCTTTTAGCCCATTCCATTAATGCACCAGCTTTAGTACCATCCATAGACATTACAGCTGTACATCTTGGATACTTACCTTCATTAAAAGTATACATTTCAGACCTACCAAACTTACCGAAACCAACTTGTTCTGCTGCTTTAAACAAATCTAATATTTTTTCTTTTTCTATTTGTGGTATACTTGGATTTTTTAATACTATTTCAAATTTTTCTTCTGCGTTAAACATTTGCATAATTTTCTCCTATAAGTTACTGTGTTTGTAACACACTCACAATAAATGCCTGTGTTCGGCACACACTCACAGGCAAGTGCTAAACAGGTTCAGGTAATAGACCTTGTGCCTATATTTTTAATTTTCTGATTCTTCTTTAACTTTCTTTTCAAGAAATTCAATAAAAGAATCAATAGTTTCTTTAATATGATTATTTCTATGATATAAAGTAGCATCATTATTAAAAATTAATTCTATTTTTAATGCTCCATTATTAGTTGTTCCAGCTCTTACAACATCAAGAACTTTAGTTTTAATATGTCTTTGAATTAATGGATTACTAAGACAATCAATTAATTGTTCTTCAATAGTATGTATTGTTTTAAAACATTTTGAAGTACAATATTTTTCTAAGATTTTTTTATCTTGTTTAATTAATTGCTTTAATGTCTTTTTACTGCTCTTTACTTCTTTTACTACTTTTTTTGTTGACTTCTTTGTTTTAGCCATTTTAATTTTCTCCTTTTATGAATTCGAAGTTACTGTAACCAATCTCATCTAAAAAACCAGAATGCTTACAGTCTTTACAAACGCAGAACCCTTCAGTAGTCTCATAATAATAATCATCTTTGTTTGTTAAAGTCTTACCACAATATTCACAATTTCCTGTTACAAAAGTATTTTCTTGTAATAGTTCTTCTTCTCTTACCTTTTCTAAGTAATCAGCATACCATCCATTACCAGTGCTTGAAGGATAAGTATAAGAACTATAACCATACCAAGATTGTCTAATATCTTCTATATAACTTGGTGTAGAAAGCCATACTTTCTCTTTCCATTTACCTCTATCTTCACCTACAAACTCTACATTGCCTTTATTATCCATAAATAATAACTTAGATGAATCTATACTTAAATCCATAAGAACTTTAAATGCATGTGTTCTCCATAAGTTATTATCATTTTTAAGCATTGGTCTTAACACATATTCTGCATAAGTAGCTGTATCGCAAAGATTACCTATCTCCTTAATACTTATTATACCATTATGCATCATATATAAGTCAATACTATCACCTTCATCTATAGACAATAATTTAAATGGATGTATATTTGTTGTATCTTTAACACCAGAAGTACCAAACCTTTGATGTGTTGCAATAGGAGTTCCAGGTTTAATTCTGTGTTTAATTTCATCAAATAAAGCATCTTGGTCTTTATCACTTAATGCTTTCTTGACTATTAATCTGCCATTTTCTGGAAACATAATACCTAATCCATCTTTATTAGTCAGTTTAGAATTTTTATACCAGTCATCTTTAATTCTATTTATATTTCTACTAAACATTATTAAACACATATTATTTCGCTCCTTTTAATATCTCTGAATAATGATTATCTTTATTCATAATCCACTCATAAAGATTTTTATATCTATCTTTATACTTTGCTAAGAACTTTAAGAATTCATCATAAGATAATTGCAAGAATTTTTTATTTCTTACAAATTTAATTAGACAATCAACAAACTCCAGGTTCTTAAAGAATGATATTTGCTCAACAGTTCCTTTAAATATTCTTATTTCTATTGTATCAGTATTATTAAGATTGACTGCTTCATATCTATCATTGTAACCATCTAATTTGCCAAATTTCTGTATTGATTGCAGTTCAGATAATGTCTTACGTTTTATTTGTGCATATTCATTTTCTGACCTACTTGCAATAAAGTTTACAAATGTATTGTTACTTGCTTCATTTATAAAGAATACTATTTTACATATATCACTTAATTGTAATGCTTTTCTACTGACATGTATATGTATACCACAACAGTTAGTATTAAATGAAGATAAGTCTTTAGCATAATGTTTACCATTTCTTTCAACTTCAAAGAAATTTCTCCAAAACTCATGATGTCTATTGTATGACATAGGAGCAGTAACAATTTCATAACCGCCACTATCTAAACTGCCATCTCTTTTACATATAATATTTTCTTCACCTAGAAGTTCTTTAGTATGATTTACACTCTGTTTAAAGTTATAATCTGCTACAACTTCAAGTTCAATACCGTAAAATAACTTTAAATCTTTCTTATCTTCATCTGTTGTTTGGAATAACTTAACACCAGCAATATCTTCTATTTTAGTTGGATAAGATAATATAGGTGATATTTCTTCATAACAATCTTCACAATAACAACAACCATCATCATCAGTTCTTAATACATCTTCAGAGTAATAATTTCCACAGCTATCACATTGAAAATAATTATTGTCATGATAACAACTATCACATACATATTCTTCTTTGTCTTCTATATATCTAACTTCGTCATTAGGATAATATTCTTCACAGCAGCTACAATATGTATAGTCATTATCTAAACACTTTCTACAAATATGTTTATCATCATGTGTATAGTATTCGTTATTAACTTCTTCAATATCACCACATATTTCACACTCAAAATAATTATCTTCACAGTCTTCACATATATCATCTGCTAATTCAGACACATTATCTTGTGTTATTACTTTACCACAATGTCTACAAAGAGTAACTTCTTTCTTTTGCTCAACTTCTTTATTTTCTTCATTTACAATTTCCTCATCATCATAGTTCATAATTCTCTCCTTAATCATTAACTTCTTCAACTATATCGCATTCAGATTCCATGTTTCCACCATTCCAATAATTACCATCTGCATTCACTGTATAATACGAATTGATTGATTTATCCAATATTACAACATTATATTTTGCTTTTCTGCTTTGTATATAGTTATAAAAACAAAACACTATTTGATTTCGTCTGTTTTTATATTTCTTACCAACTTGCATTTTTATAACAGGCTTCTCAAAAGTGAAATAATTTGCGAAATCACAAAAAGAGCCATGAGCTATGCCTAACATCTTATCATTAAAAACATCAAATGAGCATATAATACCATCTTTCATCTGATAGTATTTAGGTGTAATATCTTTGTCATAACCTTTCCAATGCACTTTTTTACCATCTATAAATGCCTTATGCATTTCTTCTGCTGATTTAAAATACTGTCTTATTTCTTTTGTCATAATTTAATCTCCTAAATAAGCTTCTACAATACGCATAGCTTCATCTTTAGTAAAATACTCCATTGGATAACCACAATAATCAATTATATATTTCCAATATTTAATACCAAGAAAGCTTTTTCTTATTTGTATTCTATAACGTAAATCACCAAAACCATTAATATTTTTAATTATTCTATAATCTTTGTTAATTACAGGATAATTACTTACAGGTTTATTATCAGCTGTATTATCTGTTTGTTTATTTAATTTAGAATTTTTAAGTTTACGCTTATAATAGTTAAGTCTAGCTAATGCATTTTTATGTGCTACCCATTTCTTGTTTTGTTTCCTTTTGTGATAATAAGCATTATATTTCGCTCTTTTATTGTTTAATTCTACTTCTTCTTCTAACATCATAATTTTTTTCTCCTATAATTTATATTAATTTATTGAAACATAATATTGTTTAAGTTATTATTTATTTATAATCACCTCTCTTTATTTTAAATATCATTTAAATGAGCATAAATGGCCTTAGATTTAATTTTTATCAGTTAATAGTATAACTGTAGCCAAAGGCTATTAAAACTCTTTAAAATTGATTTTAATAAATTATTTAGTAGTTTAGTTTTCTTAATTTTCTTTTTAATCTAAATACATCAAATGCCATAACAAATCCAAGTAACACACTAGCAAACATATTACTTGTACCTGATATATGACCAGAGCTAGTAAATATCTTAATAAATAGACTAATAAAAATGTTCATAAAGATTAATATTATCTCTAATATCTTTATTATGTATTTGTGATTAATGTTTTTATATATGTATGTCAATAGGTCATAATAGTCATTCTGACTCACTAGCTCCCATATACTCTTAATAGCTATGTATAAGAATAACTGTATAAAAAACTGCATCAAACAAGATATTATAAGCTCTTTCATCTCTCATTCTCCCATTATATATTAGTATTATATATATTATTATTAGCTATATATTATATATATATTTATTATTA
>JAKSVV010000062.1 GCA_024407775.1 Clostridia bacterium | reverse complement strand
ATATGAAGACACTTTGGAGCTGATTTATGATTAAGTAAATTCGTTAACCACGTTACGGTATAAAGAGAAGCAATTTGGGTGGCACCACGTTAATAATAAGCGTCCCAAGAATAACTTAAATAAGTTATCCTTGGGATGCTTATTTTTGTGAAAAAATATGAATGAAATATGAAAGGAGAAAGTAAGATGAAAAGAACTTACATTAAAGATGTTGTATCTGGTGAAGTTAATAAAGTACAAGGATATCTTGAAAACATTAGAGATAAAAAAACTATGGCTTTCTTAGTTATTAAAGATACAACAGGAAAACTACAAGTAACAATTGAAAAAGAAAAATCACCTGAAATAGCAGAAACAATTTCAGGATTATTACCACACTCATTTGTAACTATTGAAGGTATGGTAGTAGAAAATGAATTTGTTAAAATGGGAGGAAAAGAATTAATCCCTGATTCATTTATAGTTGACTCAAGAGCAGAAGCACTTCCTCTTGGTGAAGATGCTAACATTGATGTTAGATTAGATTATAGATGGATTGATTTAAGAAGTACAAGAAACACATTAATCTTTAAAGCTCAAACAGAACTTGTTAGAGCATTAAGAGAATATTGTGCTAATAATAATTTCATGGAAATTCATACACCAAAAATAATTGGTGCAGCAAGTGAAAGTGGAAGTGATGTATTTGAACTAGAATATTTTGATAAAAAAGCATATCTAGCACAAAGCCCACAATTCTATAAACAACTAGCAATGGCTGCAGGATTTGAAAGAGTATTTGAAACAGGTCCAGTATTTAGAGCTGAAAAATCATTTACTAATAAACACGCAACAGAATTTACAGGTTTCGATATTGAAATGAGTTACATTGAATCATTTGAAGATGTAATGAGTTTTGAAGAAAATATGATTGCGTATGCACTTAAATTTGTTAAAGAAAAATATGGTGATGAACTTAAAGAAGAATTTGGTGAAGAAGTAATAGTACCAGAAGTACCATTCCCAAGAATGAAATTAAAAGATATCTATGATGAACTAGAAAAGAGATATAACTTCACAGTACCTGAAAGTGAAAAGAATGATTTAACAACAGAAGCAGAAAGACTATGTAAAGAATTAGCTAAAGATAAATTCGGACATGAATTCTTATTCGTAACAGATTTCCCTGCTGATAAGAGAGCATTCTATCACATGAGAAAAGATGGTATGCCACAAGGATACGATCTAATTTGGAAAGGTGTAGAAATCACAACAGGTGCTCAAAGAGAACACAGATATGAAATACTTAAAAAACAAGCTGAAGAAAAAGGACTAGATCAAGATGTTAAATATTATTTAGACTTCTTTAAATATGGATGTCCTCCACATGGTGGTTTCGGAATTGGTGTAGATAGATTAACAATGTTACTAACAGGACTACCAATCAAAGAAGTAGCATTAGTATTCAGAGGACCAAACAGAGTAACACCATAAGGTAAAATTTTTTGAAATAAAAAATAAATTAAAAAATAAAAAGAGTAACAAAAATATTTTTGTTACTCTTTTTTGTATAATAAGAATTTGAAATCTAATTAAAAAATAATTTTGTAATAAAAAATTATAAATTAATTTTTACTTCTTTACCTGTTGGGTTGTATTTAATAAGTTCAACACCAGCCATGTTTAACATTTTCTTAGATGCTTTAGTACCATCAGTGTCAGCATATTTATCAGAGTTATATATAACTTGTTTAATTCCTGATTGAATAATTGCTTTAGCACATTCATTACAAGGGAATAAATCTACATATATTTTAGCTCCTTTTAATGTTTGATTAGGATTATTTAATATTGCATTAAGTTCAGCATGACATACATAAGCATATTTTGTTTCTAACATAGAACCTTCTCTTGCCCATGGCATATCATCATCATTACAACCTATTGGCATACCATTATATCCTGTTGAGATAATTTTGTTATCAGGTGATACTATACATGCCCCAACTTGAGTGTTAGGATCTTTACTTCTTTTTGAAGCAAGGTTAGCTACTCCCATGAAGTATTCATCCCATTTTAGATAATCTTCTCTTTTACCGCTCATAATACTCTCCTTTAATTTTTATAACTTAAAAGTAGCATATATTTTTTGTTTGTAAACTATTTTTGAATAGATTTTTATCATGAAAAATCATATTGATTTTTAAATAGATTAGTGATATATTCCATAATGAAATAAAAAGTTGTTTGTACTTTATAAGTATACTTTTAAGAGGTGATTTATATTTGAAGAGATACTTTAAGGTAAGGATTAATAATCCAGAGAGAAACTATCATGGAGCCATAGGCGACGTGGTCAATGTGAACTTCAAAGAAGAAGGAATTACTCTTATACCAGAATCATTCTTAGTAAATATCACAGACATTAATGCCATTAAAAAAATGGGATATAGTGACTCAGATATTAAAAAGAAAAGTTTAGAAGTAAGAGGAGTAACAGTACTAGTTGATGTTTTAGATACGGAAAAAATCTAGGAGAAAAAATCATGGGCATGTACGTAAGAATTATTGATGACTCAAACTATCGCGGAGTAATAGGTGAAGTTTTATCTATCATGTATGTAACAGTTGATGGAGAAAAGAAACCATTTAAAGCAAGAGTGAGAGTTAAGGGTGAAGTAACAGTTAAGAGATCAGGATTTATGCCAGGATACATTAAGTATCACAACTTAGCAGAGGAAGGTATAGTTCTTCTTAAGGACTGGGATCATCTCGAAATGATTTAATTAAAAAAATTAAATAATGTAACTAAAAGAGCGATGAAAATTTTCATCGCTCTTTATCTTTTTTAAATTTTTGATTTTTGATTTTTAAATTTTAAATTTTTTGATTTTGATTTTTGAAATTATTTTTCTTCAACAATTTCAGTAATCTTACCAAGAGAAATTTTTACTTTGTAAGTCTTACCATCTTCGAGAGTTATCCATATATCTCTATTAGAAGTATAATTTTTTTCTTTATTCTTCTTAAGAGCATTTATAGTGAAACTTTCATTATGGTTTCCTTCACGTTCTTTCTCACTAGTTAAAGTAACTTCTGGCCAGTAATCATCTGTGCCTTCACCTTTACTATTTACATACCTTTCATGTTCCCATCTATCAATCTCATAATAATATTTAGTTCCGTAAATAGGTTCTGACCTATATACTGGATCTTCATATGTTTCTGTTCTTGATACATACTCATAATCAGGTACAGTTCTAGTTACAGCTTCAGCATAACCATTACCTAAATCAACGTAATCAGTTTCAGTATGTGATCCTGTTTGTACATAATCTGTTACTGTTCTTGTTTTAGTTTCATAGTGATCTAAAACTTGAACATAACTTTCAATTTCCCATCTAGTATCATGTACTCTAGCACCAACTGGCAAATTAAAACTTGATTCTTCATAAGTGTTAAGCTGTTCAATGCTTATTTGTTTTTCCCACTCATGACTTGTTACGCTAATAGTTTGTGATTTAGGTGTAAGAAGAAATACGAAGAAACTGATAATAAAAAATGCAATCATGCTATAAAGCACAACTTTATTTTGAAGTAGCACCTTAAGTGCTGTTGGCGGCTTTTCTTTAGGGCCTATATAGAACTGACTTTCATCATCGTATGTTCTAGTTACTGTGCTTGATGAATTTTCATAATCATAATTTTCTTTATCATAATCATTTTCATCATTATAACCATAGTCACCAGCGTCATAGATGCTGCTATGTTCATTTTCTTTTTCTCTAGCTTCTCTTTCTTCTTTTTCTTTCATTTCAAAATAATTCATCTCGCTAGCAATCTTACTAGAACCGCAGCTACGGCATGTTAAATCCTTAGCGCTATTTAATGAATTACAAAATGAACAATACCAGTCTGGTTCTCTTGAAACATTAGCTGCTTCTTCATCACTTACTCTTTCTCTTGTATCATCTTTAAAATAAAATCTTGTACCGTCTCCTCTTGGTCTTCCGCAATGTGGACATTCTCTTTTAGAACCTTCGATGTTCTTAGAATTGCAGTACGGACATGACCAGTACATTATTACTAAATTACTCATAAGTTTTTCTCCTCATAAATAAAAACAAGTTTACAGCAAAGATAGCGTGCTTTACTAGCACAAAAATCATATTAGTATAATATCACGAAAGTGATGTAAAGTAAAGCATTGATAATCATATTTTTTTTATTATAATTTCATTTATAAAACCTTATAAAATCATAAAGAAATAATATTTTTAGCCGAAAAATATTATAGAGAAATATTATAATTTATCTTGATTATAAAAGTAATTAAAAATTGATTATATATTGACTATAAATAAGAATAAGAAAGGTATGAAATCTATGATAACAAGAGAGTACATTAATTTAAAAATGAAGAATAATAAATATAGAAATAGTTTGATACATAAGTATAAAAAGTTCTTTGTATTTATGTTCATGTTTATAGCATTATGCATGCCAACTAAAGCATATGCTAACATGCAATCACAAGTAACAGGACTTCTTAGAACTAGTATTCAAACAGATAGATCAACAGGACAAGTAAATCCTAAAGTAACAGTTCAGTGGACAGCACCTATTGTAAGTAGCCAAGAAGAAGCTGGTTCATCATTACTTGAAGGTGAATCAACAGCTCTTCACGCAGTTAGTGGATATCAAATTTATTTAAAGTGTATCAGTAACAGCGAAGACTGGAGACAAATTGGTGAAGCAAGAAGTAATGAAACAAGTTACATCATTGATCAAAGAAATTTAAAACCAGGTTTAATATATCAAGTTATGGTAAGACCATATCACTATCATAAATATATGGATGGTGATGATATTGCATCAAGACTTGCTACTATGACAGGTAATGATGTAATAGCAACATTCATAACAGAACCTGAAGTTAAAACATGGAGTGAAGGTACAACACTTTACGTTCAATTTGATGATGGTGGACAATGGGTTAACTATACAATCTTACATGAATTATTAACACAAGATCCATTTAGAGATACAGATCCATCATCAACACCAGTTGCATCAAGAGCATCTATGACATCAAGCATTGTTGATGGTAGATCAAAACTTACTTATCAAATTAATGATAGTGCAATTCAAGCAGGACAAGTTTATTCAATATTAGTTAAAGCTCGTGATATTTTAAATGATGATTTATCAGTTATGGTATCACAAGATAAAAATGTATATCAATGTGCAACACGTGCTCCTTTTAATATTACAGAAGAATCAAATAACTTCTTAAAACTATCTTGGTCAGGCTTATCACTTAATGGAGTAGATAGCATTGATATCTATGTTAAAGATAGTGGATCAACTAGTGAAGGAAGAATATATTCAAGTATCTATCCAAAGGATGGTAATAACAATGTAGACTTCTACTTACTAACAAGACCAAAAAATAAAACAACATACTGGATTGTTGTTAACTACGGAACAGGTACTAATAGAGTAAGTGCTGAATCAGAACATATTGATTTTGATCCAAACTTAATTAATATCACACCAGGTAAAACAGTAATCACAGTAGGAAAAGATAAAGAATCAAATGGTCTAGAAATTAACTGGACACCATTTAGATATAATGGACAAATATATTTTGATACTAAGTATGATATCTTAGTAACAGATGATATATCAAATGTATTACCAAACTTAAATGTTAATAGTATATCTGATTATTTTGTAACATCAGGATCAACTATGGCAGAGTATGTTACACAAAACGGATATAGAACAACAACAGATGAATACATAACAAGTATTAAAGATGCTAATGGTAATGCAAAAGGACTTAGCCTTCAAAAATTAAAAGCTAACACAGTATACTATGTTAGAGTAATAGGTAAAACAGAATCAAATGGTATCACATTACTATCTGATCCATCAGTAGTAGCATTCTATTTATCAAGTGATGAAATAATGTATCTACCACCATCACTACCAAAGCCACCACTAGTAAAAAAAGGTGTTACAGATAAAACAGCAACTATTGAATGGAATACAGAATGGTATGAAATGTGCGGATTATCTAGTGAAAGTTTTAAAGACGGAGCATTAGATTTAAATAAAGATTGGTTAACAATGATTTATGTCATTGATAACAATGGAACACTTGCCATATATCACGATGAAGCTAATGCAAAACTAGCAGCAAGAGCATCAGGTAAAACATATACAGCTTGTGATATATCAGTAGGACTTGAAAACATTAGATACTCTAGTAAGTATCCATCTGGATTATATGCATTATTAAATTCAGATCGTTATTACTTTAGAAGAGTATCATATAACATAGGAAATAAAATTGGATCATCACAGCGTGATGTTAAGTATGAAGGATTTTATATCGAAGATACAATTGCATCACAATATAGACGTGAAGATGAATCTGAAGAAGATTTCTTAAATAGATATATTGAAAACTTTGATGACTTATGGAAAGAACTCGAAGTAAAAACAAATGGAGATTATACAGAAACAACTTATGGTCTTCCAAAAGAAAATACAACATACTGGTTAATACTTAGAGCATATCGTTATGATGAAAGTGGTAATAAAGTAACAGCTACTAAACCATCTGCTATCATAGTAACAACTACTCTAGCACAAGGTCAAATAGAACCAGTACCAACAGTACCAACATTAGTACTAACAGAAATTAAAGATATTAGTGCTAAGTTTAAATGGGAGTTTAGTACAGAACTTCAATATGAACTTAGATATAGTGAAACTGAAGATGTTAATACAGCAACACCAGTTATGATTACAAATGAAATGCTTAACGCAATAGATGCTCCAATAGAAGGATTATTCTATAACTTTGAACAAGTAGATTTATTCCCTCTAACAGGATACTATGTATGGATAAAAGCAAAACAAGTTAAAGGTAATTTAGAATCAGCATGGTCTAACCCACTAGTATTTATTACATGTGACTTACTACCTGATCCAAGATACGCACCAGGAGGAATAGGTGTAGCACCACAAACTGATGCTATTACAGAAAATCATATTACACTAGAATGGTCTAGAGTTCCAGAAGATATTGAACTTGATAAATATACAGGAACAGTAGTACTAAAAAATATTTCATATGTAATGCAAATTGCTGATAACGTAAAATTCCTAGATTGCAAAGAAATTGAATGTGGAGGATTTGATGCTCAAACAGGATCAAATAATAATGCATCTGATTTTTTAGTATATAGTAAGACAATGGCAAGAGCATTAAACTTAAAGAGTAATACTCGTTACTATGTAAGATTAAAAACAAGAATAGTAGTAAGAGATACAAAATCACAAAAAGAATTAAGTAAAGAATCACCATGGTCACTAATAAAAATATTTAAAACAAAATCAATCAATGAATATGATAGTGAATATGGAGATATAGATGTACCAATTCCTGAAAAAACTATTATGATTTATAATGGTGATACAGCAAGAATGAATGTTAATAATGATGATGCAGTAATAACAGAAATGATTAAACAAGGATTATTTGAATACATGTTTGATTTCTCAAATGAAAAATCATCTTATACAAGAAGAGAAGTATTTATACCTCTATCAGTTTTAACAGCAATGCAAAACATGGATATGAGTATACAAATGAAAACAAAAGATACAACTCTTAATGTACATAGTAAAGCATTTAAAAACTTAGACTATGAAAACTTAACAAGACAAGGTGGAGTGCAAGGATTAGTACTAACAATAAATGATGATAACTCAATATACCCAATTAATGTTTTATCAAAAGATATAGGTGCATATTTTAGCACTAAGTATGGAGATTATAAAACAATGTATCTAGAAGATTACATGGAAGTATTATTTGATACAACAAAGAGTGTATACTTTAGTAAGAATAAAGCTAAAGGTGTAACATATGATAGTAAGACAAGAGATTGGAAAGATGCAGATAGTTATACACTAGGATATAATCTAATAGTTAAAACAGGACATACAGGAAAAGTAGGTATAAGTTATTAATAATATTTGAAAGGTATAATAAATAATGAAAAGAAAATTACTAATAACATTTATGTTAATGTTTTCATTACTATTATTTGTTCCAGTAAAAAGTTATGCAGTAAATAGAATTGTATATAGATTAACTAGAATAAGTATGTATGAATATAATGTTGAATTAAGATGGAGTGACACTGAAAGTGGTAACATTCAAGTTACTAAAATCTATAAAAAAGATGATGATACAGTAGTAGTAAGTTATACTCCATACACAGCAAAAAATGTTAGAAACGTAACAATAGATGTAAAAGAATTAGGACTAAAAGATATAACAAAAAAACCAAATATCTTACTTGTAAATAAAGATGGTAACTTTAATACATTAAGTGATATCTCTGGTGATATAGAAATGCAAAGAGCAATATTAAATTTATATCAACAAGGAATCATAAATGGATATGAAGATGGAACATTTAAACAAAATAATAATATTTCAAAAGAAGAATTTAGTTCAATGTTCTTCGGATATATGGGTTACACTTTAGATACAACATTAAAATCAAAATTTAGTGATGTAGCAAATGATAGATGGAGTAAAAATATTATAATGACTTTAAATAAAGAAGGAGTTATAACAGGACAAGATGATGGATCATTTGGATGGAGTAAGAATGTAGCACTAGGAGAAGTTAGTACAATGATAGCAAGATCAAGAGGACTAGCTATATTGCCAGTAAATTATAAATTAAAACATACAAATAATTTTCACTGGGCTAATGATTATATAAGTGCATTAGTAACGAACGGTTTAATAAAAGATACAGATAATTTTTATACATCTAATTCACAAAATACAAGTTTAACAAGAGGACAAGTTGCACTAATGTTAAATAGATCATAAAAATATTTTATAAATAAAAATTATTTTGATAATATAAAATTTTTAAAAATAAAAAATGAAGTAGAAATATTCTCTACTGCATTTTTGTTTTTTAAAAATTATTTTTTATTTAAAAA
>JAKSVV010000061.1 GCA_024407775.1 Clostridia bacterium | reverse complement strand
AGTAGATTAGATCTAAAAGAAACTAATAGAGAAAAATGTTTAGAAACATTTGATAACTTTGTTGTTAATCACAATGATTGTATTAAAGATATAAATAAAATATATGGAAAACATCCACTTAGTTTTGGATTTTAAAAATAATTAAAAATAACAACAAACAAAAGTAAAAATTAAAAATAGGTTCCGACATCGACCTAGGCATATAAATAGTTTTGAATAGTCATAGCTATGCCAAAATGATTCTTATGAATAATCAAACTATATATTATGAATGTATAAGGTGAAATAAACTTATGGCGCATAATTGAATTTTGATTGCAAAAAAGAATCCCCCACTTCTTTAAGTGGGGGAGTGTGTCAATTCTCAAATTGATATAGTAGATATAATAAAATAGGAGAAGTATGAAATGATTAAAAGCACAAATAAATGGCAAGTAATTAAAAACAAAAATGACCTTGATGAAAATAATAAAATTAATCTTAATGATATTTTTAATAAAGATGATTTAAAATTAAATTTTGAACTTAATGATTCTATTAAAAATATTTTATTTAACAGAGGTATAGATTCTAAGGATAAAGCATATAAATTTTTTAATGCTAATACAAATGATCTTTATGATCCGTTTTTAATTTGCGATATGAATAAGGCTGTATGCCGCATTCTTAAAGGGTTACAAGATAACGATAAAATTATGATATATGGTGATTATGATACTGATGGTACAACTAGTACTACCATTTTATTTTCATACTTAAAAAATTTTACTGATAACATTGATTACTATATTCCTAACAGACTTAGTGAAGGTTATGGTATTAATAGTGATGCTATTAACAAATTTAAAGAAGATAATGTTAATTTGATTATTACTGTTGATACAGGAATCGTTGCTATTGATGAAGCTAAAACTATTAAAGAACTTGGTATGGATTTAGTTATTACTGATCACCATGAAATGCAAGAAGAACTTCCATGTGCTATTGCTGTTTGTGATTTAAAAAGACGTGATGAATCATATCCTTTTAGAGAACTAGCTGGTTGCGGAATGAGTTTTAAAGTTATAAGTGCTATTGATAAATATATTCGTAGTTACATTAAAGATGGTGAATATAATACTGATGATAAACTTGTTCTTAATGTGGATAACGAAGTAGTTTTAGATAATGAATTTGTTAATAACTATATAGAAAAAAATATAAATATTTATGAATATTTAGATTTAGTTTGTCTTGGAACTATTGCTGATATTGTTCCTTTAAAAGATGAAAATAGAATTCTTGTTAAGGAAGGACTAGCCTATCTTAAAGACACTAAGAGACCAGGACTTTTTGCATTACTTTCTGAAACAATTGGAGAAGAAAACTTAGGTAAAAATAAATCATTATCTGCTCGTGATGTTGCATTTAATGTTGTTCCAAAATTAAATGCTGCAGGAAGAATTGATGATGCAAAAATTTGCGTTGAATTATTTTTATCTAGTGATGAAAAAGATGCAAAAGAAATTAGTCATGACTTAATTAAAAAGAATGATAAAAGAAAAAGAACAGAACAAAAAATATTTGATGAAGCTACATACATTTTAGATAACTATGAAGATTTTAGAGATGATAAATTTATCATTGTTAAAAATAAAGATTGGCATCAAGGAGTAATTGGTATAGTTGCTTCTAGAATTTGTGAACGTTATAACAAACCATGTTTAATTTTATCAGAAGATGAAAATGGCATTTTATCTGGTAGTGCTAGAACTATGGGAAGAGTAAATGTATTTGATATTTTATCTAGTGGTAAAATTTATTTATCAAAATTCGGAGGACATGAAGGTGCTTGCGGACTTAGCTTAGATGCTAGAGATTTTGATAACTTTAAAAATACTGTTATGACATATGCTAATAAAAATATTACTGATGAATTATTAATTCCTGTTATTAATATTGATAACGAAATTAATTCGAATGATATTGATATAAATTTATGTGATGAAATAAAATTACTTGAACCATTTGGTGAAGGCAATGAAGAAATTTTAATTAAAACAAATGTTAGTATTATTAATCAATCACTTATGGGTAAAACTAATGATCACTTAAGATTAAAAGTTAAAGATCCAAATAATACATCAAGTTATAATGTAAATTCATTTGATGTTGTTGGTTTCTTTAAAGGAAATTTATTTAGTGAAATAGTAACAGGTGATGAATATGAAATTGTTGGTTCATTAAATATTAATGAATTTAATGGTCAAAGAAAAGTTCAATTTATGCTTAGTGATATGAGAAATAAATTAACTTATGAACTTGCTAACAATTATTATAAAACATTATATGAAAAAGTTATGGATAAAGATTTCATATCTCTTCGTGATGAAGACATTGATTCTTTAATTTCAGACAATAAAATAACATTTTTTGATAACGTCATTGATGCAGAAATATATATTTCTAAACTAATAAATGACTTTGAAAATTATGATGAAAACAAGGAAAAAACACTTATTGTAACAAACAATGCCAGTGATTTTATCACAATATGTAATGACTATTATAACGAACTTGGCATATTTTATGGTAAAGTTAGTGATAAAGATATCCATGATGCCCTAAAAACAGGGGAAAAAAGGGGAATTATCTTATGTAATAACCTTATAAAATTTATTGACCTAAGAAAAAATTATAATATAATATATATTGATAGTTTATATAATGCGAAAAGTATGACTTCTATTAGTAAAAGCGAAGTTGGAGCATTATTTAAAAGATTAACACATTATGAAAAAATTAATAAAAATGAAGTGTATTTATATGACATGTTATTTAATCTAAAAGATCTTAATGCTTATAAGGTTTTAGTATCATTAAAAATACTTGGTGAACTTGAAATTATTAAGTATGAAATTAAAACTTCAGATAAAAATATAAGTGACAATGAACTAATATCTTTTACTATAAATAAGGATATTAAAAATCCAATTGAAAATTCAAATTTATATAAATTACTAAGTAATGAAAATTAATTTAAAAACATAATCTAAAATTTAAGATAGAATTTTGAAAGGGAAAAACATGAGAAGTATTCACATTAACTCAATTAAAGGAGACGAAGTATTAGCTAAAAGTGTATATGATGAAGACGGAAGAGTACTACTAAGATCAGGTACTATGATTCGTTCAACATACATTAAAAAATTGATTGAAATGGGTATAGAATATTTATATATCCAAGATGCTGATACTGAAGGTATTAACTTAGAAGAACTAGTAAGTGAAGAAACAAAACAACAAGGTAAACAAGAAGTTAAAAAAGTATTTAAAGATTATATTGTTTCTGAAAGATTAGAATTAACTAAAATTTATGATTTAGTAAATACAATCTTAGATGAAATTTTAAATCATAAAGATACTATTTTTAACGTATCAGATTTAAGATCAAAAAATGAAGCTTTATATGAACACTGTATGAGTGTATGTATCTTAGCTACATCAGTTGGTGCTTATGTGTTTGATACAAAAAAATTAAGAGACCTAACATTAGGAGCTCTTCTTCATGACTTTGGACTTATGTTTGTTCCTGAAGAAATTTTAGATAAACCAGATAAATTATCACCTGAGGAATTTGATTTAATTAAAACTCACCCTCAAGTTGGTTATGAAATATTAATTAGTGATCCTGAATTTAGTATGATCAGTCGTAACATAGTTTATATGCATCACGAAAAATGTGACGGATCAGGATATCCTTTAGGAGTTAAAGGAAAACAAATTCATGATACAACAAAACTTGTAACTATTTGTGATATGTTTGATGCAATGGTTACAACAAAACCTTATAGAAAACAAATGAAAACTTATGAAAGTTTTGAAACACTTAATGCTATGAGTGGAGTTCAAATTGATAAGAATTTATTTGAAGAATTTAAAAAGAGAGTTGCTCTTTACCCAGTAGGAAAACCAGTTGTATTAAATAATGGTTATAAAGGAATCGTAGCAAGCCAAAATGGTGAAATGCTATCAAGACCTATTGTTAGAATGTTATATGATAACGATGGAAGAAAAATTCCTGAACCATATGATTTAGATTTAACACAAGAATTAACATTATTTATCCAAGACGTAATTGATTTATAAGATGCAACTAGAAAGGAGATATGATGCCTGAAGAATTATTTGAAAAGCTAAAAGAAAAAGTAATGCTTTACAACAATGAAGCACGTTTTGAATTAATAGAAAAAGCATACGAAACTGCAAAACAAATGCATGCTGATCAAAAAAGAAAATCAGGTGAACCATATATCATTCATCCTCTTAGTGTTGCAATAATAATTGCTGAACTAGAACTTGATGTTGAAAGTATATGTGCTGCATTACTTCATGATGTTGTTGAAGATACTGTTATGACTAAGGAAGATATCACAGAACAGTTTGGCGAAGAAGTTGCATTAATAGTTGAAGGTGTAACAAAACTTACATCTATCACATATCAAAATGCAACAACTCAAGATAAAGAAGAAGTACAAGCAGAAAATTATAGAAGAATGTTCCTTGCTATGAGTAATGATATAAGAGTTATTCTTATTAAACTTGCTGATAGACTTCACA
This sequence comes from Clostridia bacterium, assembly GCA_024407775.1. GTDB lineage: Bacteria > Bacillota > Clostridia > Lachnospirales > JAKSVV01 > JAKSVV01. The sequence goes on along the minus strand of JAKSVV010000061.1, from coordinate 4,521 downwards.
ATATGAGAACATTAAAATATCAACCCGAAGATAGACAAAAAGCAATTGCAAAAGAAACATTAGATATCTATGCACCACTTGCTAACCGTCTAGGGATTAGTAAAATAAAAATTGAACTAGAAGATTTATCACTTAGATATTTATATCCAGATATCTATTATGATCTAGTTGCAAAAATTAATATTCGTAAAGTTGAAAGAGAAGCAATTATACAAGATATAATTGATAAAATTGATAAAGAATTAAAGAATGCAGAAATAGATGGAGAAGTAAAAGGTAGAGCAAAACACTTCTTTAGTATTTATAAAAAGATGAAAGGTAAGAGTAAATCAATTGATGAAATTTATGATTTATTTGCCGTTCGTGTAATAGTTAATACTGTAAGAGACTGTTATGAAGTACTAGGAATAATGCATGAACTTTATAAACCAATGCCAGGTAGATTTAAAGACTACATAGCAATGCCAAAAGCAAACATGTACCAATCACTTCACTCAACATTACTTGATGATAAAGGAAATCCATTTGAAGTTCAAATAAGAACTCATGAAATGCATAGAGTAGCTGAAAATGGTATCGCAGCTCACTGGATGTATAAAGAAGGAAAGAAAAATACAAATGATAAATTAGCAGAAAAACTTGTATGGCTTAAAGAAGTACTTGAATGGAGAAAGAGTGCTGCTAGTGGAAAAGAATTTGTAGAAAATATAAAATTAGATCTTGATGTATTTAATGATGAAGTATATGTATTCTCACCACGTGGTGATGTAATAGCTCTTCCTCAAGGATCAACACCAATTGACTTTGCTTACATGATTCACTCAGCAGTAGGTAATAAGATGGTTGGTGCTAAAGTAAATGATAAGATAGTAACACTAGATTATAATTTAAAAACTGGAGATAGAGTTGAAGTATTAACATCACAAAATACAAAAGGACCATCACGTGACTGGTTAAACTTAGTTAAATCACCACAAGCAAAACAAAAAATACAAATGTGGTTTAAAAATTTATCTAAGGAAGATTCAATTGAAAGAGGAAGACAAATCCTTGAAGAAGCTGCACAAAGAAAAGGTGTAAGACTTGATGAATTATTAAAACCAGAATGGATGGATTATGTAGTAGAAAGATATGGATTAAAAACTTTTGATGCAATCTATGCACTAGTAGGTCATGGAGATGTAAGAGAAAGTCAAGTTATAAATAGACTATATAGCCAATATGAAAAAACAAATAAAAAAGAAGTAACACTTGATGAAGTATTAGAAAAAACAATTTCATCAAGAATAGATAAAGAATCTAATAAACATAGTAAAACAAAATCAGGAATAGTAGTTTCAGGAGTAGATGATGTTGCAGTTAAATTTGCAAAGTGTTGTTCACCAGTTCCAGGAGATGAAATTGTTGGTTATATTACAAAAGGTAGAGGAATATCTATTCATAGAACAGACTGTAAAAATATAATTTCATTAAACAGTGATGAAGCAAGAAAACTTGTTGAAGCAATGTGGGGTGAAGGAGTAGCAGTAAGTAATAATATGTATTATAACTGTGAATTAAAAATTATATCTGAAGATAGATCTGGATTATTAATAGATGTAACAAAACTAATAACAGATTCTAAAGTACCACTAAAAGGTGTTGAAGCAAAGACAGTTGATAGTAAAGCTATCTTTATGATGACTGTTGAAATTTCAAACAAAGATCAACTTGAAAAGTTAGTTAATAACTTAAAGAAAATTCCAAGTGTTGAAGAAGTAATAAGAATTAGTGGTTAGTAAATTTAAAACAAAAATAATTTATGAAAATAAAATCAATAAAATAAAACACGCTTCGCGTGTTTTATTTTTTTATTACATAATTTTTTTCTAATAAGTGATGAATAATAATCATAATAGGTAAAGGCAATAAGTATACTCCGAAAAGTATGAATAGCATTATGGTTTCTGATTTAATAAAAATTAAAACTATAGCCGCTAACATAATTAATACAGCATACACGATAAAAATTAATCCATGATATAAGTTCCATTTCTTAACGTCAGTAATTTCACTTGCGTCATGTGGTTTTTCACTAGTATAAAAACCTGTTGGTTTTTTACTTTTTATCATACTTATTCCAATCCCAAGCATAAATAATGCAACATATGCATTAATAAATATATTAATAATTGCACCTTCCATAATTCATTCTCCTTTTTGTATATAAGACAATTATACTTTAGTAAAAAAATAATGTAAATATTCAGTTGTAAGTTTTGCAGTAAGGACATATTCCTGAACCGTTTTTAAATTTCTTTTTGCATTTTTTACATACATATGTTTTCTGAAGATAAGCATCAGTTGTGCCATATGTTTGCTTATTGCAATATGGACATAGTCCAGTTTGGTTCCAGAAATATCTTCCGCAATCTTTGTTTTCACATACCCATAGCATGTAATCACTCCCTAGTATTAGATAACCTAACAGTTTATATATTGATAAGATTATATCATCATTTTATACATTAATCTAGTATTAATTTAATAAATTTTTCTTATTATTTTCTTATTAATTATGCTTGAAAAATTAAATATAACCCTTAAAATTATATATGATATTATTAATTAAATATATAAATAAATAGGAGATTTGATATGGATAACAAACACGTTGAACCAGCTAGTATGGCTGTTAGATTAATAGTAACTTATATAATAAGTGCTGTTATTGTTGGAGTAATTTGTTTTGCTCTAGTTACATTTTTAAATGTTATTATGAATATTTCTAATGTAATAGGAAGAGAAGATATTATTAGTTTACTTGTAGTAGTAGGAATATTTTTTATTATAAGAACTATTGCTTGGACAATGAGTTTAAAAATTTCTTTTAAAGATAAATATGTTAATAGCTTATTACTTAAAAGAGTAATTGGTATTATCAGTATTGTACTAGTAGTATATAGCTTAATTACTTTTGCTATTACTTATAATAAATTTGTTGTACCTAATAAAAATGAAGTAATAAAAGTTGAAAAAGAAATGGCATTACTTGAACAAAATGATAAAGGTAATGATCAAAGAGTTTATTATGAAGAACAAATTGATAGCTTAACAAGAAGAAATAATTATAATACATTAATATATGTAGGAAATGCAGGAACAATTCTTCTTATGATTCCAGTAATATGGATTGGAATGATTGATCTTGATAAGAAAACAAGAGAAGCATAAAAATAACTTAAGGATAAATATAAAAATGAAAGTTGTATTACAAAGAGTAAGTTTTGCTGATGTTAAAGTTGATGGTAAAACAGTAGGTAAAATTGATAAAGGAATCTTATGTTTAGTTGGTGTTAAAACTGATGATATTGGCTGCGAAGACAAAATATCTAAGATGGCTGATAAAATTGTAAACATGAGAATATTTGAAGACGAAAATGAAAAAATGAATTTATCATTAAAAGACATAGATGGAGAACTACTTGTTATAAGTCAGTTCACATTATATGGTGATGCATCACATGGAAATAGACCAAGTTACATTGAAGCTGCAAGACCTGAGGATGCTGAGCCTTATTATGAAAAATTCGTTAATGAGTTAAAAAATAAAGGTATTAAAAAAGTTGAATGCGGAGTATTTGGTGCTGATATGAAAGTTAGTTTATTAAATGATGGTCCTGTTACTATTGTTTATGAATTATAGATGCTAATAATACGCTATAAAACTACATTTACCCTAATTGACAAGGCATACGCCTTGTGATAAAATAATGGTTAACACTTTATAAAAATGAAAAAATATATAAGAAAATTTTAATGGAAGAAGGAAAGAAAAATGACTAACAAAGAAATAGCTGAATTATTATTACCTGGAATTAATGTAACTCCAGAAGATATCGAAGCTAGATACGCTGATAGAAATTTACCTGAAGGTGCTTTAGTTACAAGATTTGCACCAAGTCCAACAGGATTTGTACATATGGGATCACTTTATGGTTCACTTATCGACATGCTTTATGCTAAACAAAGTAATGGTGTAGTATATTTAAGAATTGAAGATACTGATGGTGAAAGAACAGTTGAAAATGGTATCGAAAATATTGTAAGAGACTTAAAGAATTTTGATGTTGAATTTATGGAAGGACCAAGCCAAGGTGGTGAATATGGACCATACGTTCAATCTGAAAGAAAAGAAATATATCAATGTTTTGCTAAAAAATTAATCGAAGAAGGAAAAGCATATCCATGTTTCTGTTCAAAAGAAGAAATGGAAGAAATGAGAGAATCTCAAACTAAGACTGGTGGTAGAACAGGTTACTATGGTATGTATGCTAAATGTAGAAATCTTTCTAATGATGAAATTGAAGAAAGAGTAAAACGTGGTGATAAATACGTTATCAGAATGAGATCTAATGGATCATTTAGAAATAAAATGACAGCAATGGATGTTGTTAGAGGAAAATTAAACTTCCCAGAAAATGATATGGATGAAGTTATCATCAAAGGTGATGGACTTCCAACATATCACTTTGCACACAT
>JAKSVV010000060.1 GCA_024407775.1 Clostridia bacterium | reverse complement strand
ATACAGTGACGAGTTCGCACAGGCTTTGCACCTGTTTCCCTTTTCAGCGGCATAATGCCGCCACTGTTTGCTTTTCCGAAATTCAGTTTATCACAATATCAAAAATTGTCACAATATTAAAAAGTATAACAACATAAAAAAAGAAAAGATAAAATCTTTTCTTTTTTATATTATTTAAAATAAAACTAATTTTTATTTACTTGGGAATAAACATAATACAAATAATGCTATTTGTCCTGCTCCTGGTACAAAATGTAGAAGTGCAAACCACTTACTAAAACCAGCATCATTAAGTCTTCTCATAGTCATTGTAAATATTGATATTCCAAAAATAAATGTATATATCTTTGCTATTATTGTACATACAAAACCAATTATGCTAAGTGATCCAAGCCACCATAATATTGATTCTATAATTGATGTAACTATTAATGCTATAAAGAAATTTAATCTTTTTGTTCTTCCATAAATATTAAAAATATTAATCATTGAATCTATATAACTTATCATATATTATTCCTTCTTTAATTCTATTATTTATTTAAATTATTATTAACTAACATTTCATTATGTAAGTTCTTTGTTAAGTTTTCAAGTTCTTCTTTAAATGCTTCTTCCTCTTGAAGTTTTTTAACATCTTCATCAATTTCTTTTTCTTTAACTATATTTCCGTTTTCATCTGTCTTTACTTCTTTAGTATCTTTATCATCACCTTTAAGAATAGCTTCTTCAACTTCCTTATTCATTTTATCTAAAGCTTCTTTTCTTTGTTGTTCTTCAAGGTCTTTATCTACACTAGAAATATTAATTGATTGTGATCTTGTTTCTTTAATAATTTTTTCTAACACTTCATATACAAATAAATAGTTTTTAGATTTCTTTTTTGTATTCATTACATTTTCTGTTTCAATTTCAGCTTCTTCAAGTTTTGATAAAGCAATACATACTTGAGCTAATTGGAATGATAACATTACTTTTTGTAATTTATGTATAGCATAATTTTTTGCTTCACTAAATATTTCATATGCTTCTTTATTTAATCCCTTTACTTTTACATAAAGTCCGCTAAGATATAAACCATCAAATTTATTTGTTGATGAAGTTATCATCTTATCAATTATCTTTTTATTTTTTTGATATATTTGTTCGACTTTATCATTATATCCTATATCAAAAAGTATCTTAAAGAATGTTGATGCATAAATCATTTTTAAATACATATCTTCTGATTTTTCAACTTCAGGTTCAGCAACTTTTAACCATTCAAGTGCTTTTTCATTTTCCCCTTTATAATATAATCCTTGTGCTTTATAGATATTATATTTTGTTATCTTTGCTTTGTTTCTAGATTTAGCACCATATTCTGATACTACTTTAATATATTCATCTACTTCAAATTTTTTAAATAATAATGATTCTAAATTTCTTTCTCTTAATTCATTATTTATAAGATCAAGTGCATATAAAATAAACGCACCTATTATTACAACAATATAAAATATTATTGCACCTTCACTAAGTAAAATATTACCCATGTTTTTCTCCTTATATATTTTTATAAATTATAAATTATATATTATATATATTCGTTATATAAAAGTTCGTGTTCAATAGTTGTTTCACTTCCATGTCCAGGTAAAACTCTAGTATTAGTAGGAAGTGATGTTATTTTATTTTCTAAGTTTGTAAATAACATTTCATTATCACCACCAGGAAGATCGCATCTACCTACTGATTCAAAAAATAATGTATCTCCTGTAAAGACCATTCTATTTTCTTTTTGATAATATGCTGATGAATCAATTGTATGTCCACCAATATGTAATAATTTAAATGTTAAAGAACCAACATTAAATTCATCATTATCTTTTAAATATATATCATTTTCATCTAAGTTTAATTCTAAGTGTTTATGCATAAAACTCATAGCTTGATTATAGTCATCATTACTTGCAACTTCTTTAGATAATTCATTACAAATTATTTTTGCATTGTAATGTTCTTTAATTATATTAGCTTCAAAACAGTGATCAAAATGTGCATGTGTTAGCATTATATATTTTAAATTTACATCTGATTCATCTATTACTTTTATAAGTTTATCTGCATTAAATCCTGGGTCAACAATAGCTGCATCACGAGTTTCATCATCAATGATTAAATATGAATTAGTATGTATAACCCCTACTATAATGTTTTTTAAATGCATTATATTCCTCTTTCTTTTTTATATTATCTCATTATAATTATAAAGCAAAATTTATTATATTCAATAAAAAAACTAACATATAAAATGTTAGTTTTTTATCATTATTTAATTGTTAACTTTATTATTTGCTAAGTCTAGCAGCTCTTGCCTCATCTTTAAGAATTCTAACTGTCTTAAGAAAGAATCCAAGCATTGCGCTAAGAAGAACACCTGCAAAAATACCATCGATAAGAGCATAATTCCATACTCTGTTTAAAACCATACACACTGCAAAAATCACAATGTATAAAACCCACTGTAAATATTTCATATTTATTCCTCCTATAGTTGGGTACGTTTTTAGTTACAATTAATTATTAAGTTTAAAAATTTTATTAATTAAATCTATCTTACTATTTAAAATAAAAATAGATAAATAAACAAGAAGGTTAGATAAACACCTGCACGCATTTTAACATTAATATGAGTATTATTTTCACCCATAGCTAAATCCATAAGGTATGCTTCATTCATACTCTTAGCAATCACATATGTAAAATATGATAACATTGCAGCAAGAAGTACAATAAACAATATGGGAGCTCCAATTAATAAGCCTAAGAATGTTGAAAATAGTACATAATAAAATGATACTGCTATCATTTGTTTCTTCATTATTTTATCCTCCAATACATTTATATAAATGCAAATTATCTTTTTCCTTACCCAGTAATATATCACGATTTCGGTTATAAATCAATGATTTTTTTGTATTAATTTATTATATTTTTAAACACTAAAATAGCGTAAGATAATTAACTTATCTTACGCTTATATGTATACCGATATATACTTTCTATTTTTTATATCCCTATATTTTTTACACACACTTTTTATATTTTTTTATTTTTATTTTATTTTTATATTTTAATTTCTAAAATATTTATTATTGTAAGAAATCTAATAATGAAGTTTGTAATACTTTTGATGTTGTTTGAAGAGCAGCATTATAAACCATTTCTTGAATAGCTAAATTTGTTGCAGCTTCAGCTTCATCAACGTCTTCATTTTCTGATTGCAAATCTCTAAAGTTAATTTTATCATCAGCAAGTCTTGTTGAAATTAATTCTAGTCTATTCATCTTTGATCCAACTGATGAATTTTGTTTTAAAACTTCTTCCATGTGGTTATCAATTTCTTCTAGAGATTTTGATAAGAATGTTGTTACTTCATCTCTTGGGAAGTTTTGAATTCTACTGATTAATAAATCTAAATCTTTAAATAGTGATGTTGTAAATACATCTTGAGCAAGTGCATTAACAACTATTGAACTATTTGAGTTTACTTCATATTTTATTTCTTCATTTACTTTTTCTTCATTAGATACAAATAATCCTTCACAATAAACTTCACCATTTAAGAAATCAGATCCTGCTATAAGTTTTCCTGTATCCATTTCTATTACAACTTCATCGGCACCTGGCACAATTGGTGAATCACTTGTTGTATAAGTAATTTTATTTTGTGCTATATCTACAAATGTATCATCTGCTTTTTTAATTTTTAATCCACTTATAGAATTTGGATCTATTTTTCCTTTATTAGTTAAAGTAATTTCTCTTGATGAGTTTAAAGCTCCAACTAAATCTTCTTTATATAAAATTTCTTTTGTTGATTTAATTAAACTTGGATTTGTTTCTGCTCTATAGTAAGATGATACTTTCATAATCTTACCTTCAGCACCAACGCCTGATCCAAATCTTATTTCACCACTATCAGTACATATTCTTACTTCATTAGCTCCAAGTGGAGAGTTATCAGTACTCTTAACATATTTAACTTCATATGGCGTTTTAATATTTCCGTCTTCATCAATTATTTGTGTTGAACCAACATATAATCCTGTTACTGTATCTTCTTTTATTCCTTCAGTTGGTTCTAGTACTAATCTATTATTTTTTATTGTACCAATGTTAGGGTTAGCAACATCAACTTTTTCACTACATACTAAATAGTGAACTGGGTTTAAGTCACCATCACTAAATCTATTTTTAGTATATTCAACTTCAATATCATTTGATAGTGCATTTTTATCTGCTTCATTAAATACTATTTCCCCAGTATCTTTAATGATATGAATTGTATGTACCATAACTCCTGTTCCATCATCATGTACTTCAGGAACATTATATGGTTCATTATCTGTTGCATTTACATATTTAATTTCATATTTATCACTACCAACTGTACTAGGATAATTTATGATATCACCTGTACTAGTTTTTAATGTTAGAGTTACACTATCATCAGCAATTGTTCCATAAAGTAACTTAACACTATAACCTTTAATTGTTCCATCTTCAGTTGCGTTTATTTCATCAGTGTCTTTATATGATAATGTTTCTTTTAAATTATATGTAACTTGTTCTTCACTATTAAACATAACTTTTGTATCTGTTTTAAATCCAGAGAAGATATATCTACCTGCTATGTTTGTATTAGCTTCTTGAGCAAGTTGTGATCTTAATTCTTTTATTTCAATTAATGATTGATTTCTATCTGAATCAGTAATAGTTTCACTAGCACAATCTTCAGCAAGTTCTCTTATTCTTTTTAATATTGAATAAGAACTTGAAAGAGTTGTTTCTGTACTAGATAGCCATGAGTTAGCTTCAGCAACATTTGATTTATATTGATCAATTTCATAAAGTCTTGTTCTATATCTAATTGACTTAGATGCAATGACTGGGTTGTCTGATGCTTTTTCAATTTTTTTACCTGTTTCAACTTGTCTAGAATAATTATTTAATGCTGTTAAACTTTTTTGTAAACCGCTTAACGCATTGCTTACCATAATATTATTTGTTATTCTCATATACATACTCCTTCCGTATCTTACATAATATATCGACATTTTAGGTAGAAAAGTTAATGAATTTTTATATAAAAATGTAGATATATATTAGGTATATATTTGATGGAATTTTATTATATAAGACAAAATTTTAATAAAAATTAATGTGATTTATAAGATAGTTTTATAAGATAGATTTATAAGATAGATTTATAAAGTTATTGTAACAAAAAAATACTAAGCAAAAATAAATTTTGCTTAGTATCTTTTTTCTCATTATTTAATTGTAATAGTCAAATTATCCTTCCGGCATAATGATGGCCATGATGAGGTATAAAAGTAAACCTGATCCACCAGCCATTGTGAAAAGGACAAATCCAAGTCTAACAAAAGTAGGATCAATGTTGAAATACTCTCCAACTCCACCGCATACTCCGCATACAACTCTGTTAGAATTAGACTTAACTAATTTCTTGTCATCCATGATTTTTCTCCTATAAAAAACCACAACGATGTTACTATACTAAAAGCATAAATGCTAATTAGTTAATTTTATAAGCTTACAAAGAATGGTGTAAGAAGAATTGCAATAAGGCAGATAGGAGCAATGACTAAAATCATAACTCTATATAAGCCTCTCATGTTAAACTTATCTTCACCAACTAAAACTTCATCTTCAACGTACTTAGTCTTAACAAAGTATCCAATAAGAATACATGTTACGAGTGCAACGATTGGCATTAAGATGTTGTTTGAAATGAAATCCCAGAAATCAAGGAACTGATATCCCATGATTGTGAAATCACTCCAAGCACTATATCCAAGTACACTTGTCATACCAAGTAAAAATACTGCAACAACACAAATGATTGTTGATGTAATTCTCTTAAGTTTAAATTTTTCCATAACAATAGAAACAATTGTTTCAAGAAGAGAAATTGAACTTGTAAGAGCAGCAAGTGCTACTAAGATAAAGAATGCTGCACCGACGATCTGTCCACCCTTCATAGATGCAAATACATTAGGAAGAGTAATAAACATAAGACTTGGTCCAGCATTAAGTGCTGCTGCATCTCCACCAGAGAATGCAAAAACTGCAGGTACAATAATTAAACCAGCAAGGAATGCAACACCTGTATCAAAAATTTCAATCTGTCTTACACTCTTTTCAAGAGCATCTTCTTTTCTCATATAAGAACCATAAGTAACCATGATACCCATAGCAATAGATAATGAATAGAAGAGCTGTCCAAGAGCTGCTGCTAATGTCTTTAAGAACATTGTAAATGTGAAGCCTTCAAAGTTTGGAAGTAAATAATACTTAACACCATCAAGTGCTCCTGGAATTGTCATTGTATAAATTGCAATACCAATAGTAAGTACAATAAGTACAGGCATAAGGAATTTGCTAATCTTCTCAATTCCCTTCTCTACACCAAAGATTACTACAAGAGCAGTAAGGGCTGCAAAGATTACAAAGAACCATGTTGTTCCAGAACTTGATCCAATAAATGAACTAAAATAGTCACCCTGATCAGCTGCAACAGTTCCGCTACCTGTAACAAAAAGTGTTAAATACTTAAGTACCCATCCACCGATTACACAATAATATGGTGTAATAATAAAAGGTACTAAAGCAGCAAGAATTCCTAAAAATCCAAAACGTTTATCAGCGGTCTTATAAGCACCAATAACACTTTTACCTGTCTTTCTACCTAAAGCAATTTCTGTGATCATAAGTGAGAATCCGAATGTACATACTAAGATAAAATATACTAAGAGGAAAATACCTCCACCATACTTAGCCGCAAGATACGGAAATCTCCAAATGTTACCGAGTCCAACTGCACTACCTGCAGCTGCTAAAATAAATCCGATTCTACTACCGAATCCTTCTTTGGTTTTCTCCATTATTTTTTTCTCCTTAATTACTACTAAGAACAATTAATATTACTCAATAAAACGTTACCATATTACAGTCCACATCAAAAGCAAAATATAATATATAAGATATGGACATAAATACTGATAACGTTTGTTATGAGTATTTATGTTACATCATAATATAATAATATAATAATATTTTATATAAGATTAGATCCCTGCGGCATAGCCGCAGGTATCTAATTTATATATAAGCCTAAGCTAAAATTTATTCAGTATCTTCAGGAATATCATCTGGGATGTCATCATCCTTCTTGACTTCCTTGAAGCCTGAGCAAATTGCCTTTGAAAGATCTGCAATTTCACCTGTTACTTCACGGCCATTTAATGCCTGATTTTCAACATTGATTATCTTCATAAGTGCTGGAATAGAGGCAAGTGTATCTATAAGAACATTACCTGTTCCTCCCTGAGGAAGAGCTCCACCACCAATGTTAACGAACTCAGCGTTCTGACCAACATTAGCCATGATTTCTGCAGTAGCAGTTGCAACCTTAATCTGTGCTTCAGTCTGAATCTTAATCTTTTCAATCTCAAAGTTAACCTTGTCATTAGCAGCACGTGCTTCAGCGATAGCTTTTTCACCTTCTGCTTCTGCAAGTTTCTTAGCTTTGATACCTTCAGCTTCAGCAATTAACTTAGCCTGCTGTACATCAGCTTCAGCCTGACCTTCTTTTCTAATTCTATCTGCGTTAGCTTCAGCAACGAGTTTAATACCCTTTGCATCATTTTCTGAAACGCTAAGTTTACCTTTTGACTTGGTGATCTCAACATCTGCATAACCTTCAGCTTCCTTACGCATAGCATTAGCTTTACTTTCAGAAACTAAGATAGCATTATCAGCTTCAATCTTCTTAACGTTTGCAGCAGCTTCAGCTTCAATAGTTAACTTCTGCTTTTCAGCATCAGCTCTTGTCATGATAACTTCTTTCTGTTTAAGAGCAGCTCTGTTTTCCTGCTCAGCTTTCATTACCTCAACGGCACCCTTCTTTTCCTCGACTTCCTGACGTCTAATTGTTTCCTGAAGTTCACCAGCAATCTGTGCATTAGCATTTGCAGTATCCGTCTGGATCTTGAACTCAGCAATCTTCATGTCGGTTTCTTTTCTCTTTTCTTTCTGTGCAATTTCAGCTTCCATCTTAGCAATTTCAGTTTCTCTTCTTGCCTGTGCTTCAGCAATTTCAGCTTCTCTTAACGCTTCAGCTTTCTTCTGTCTTGTGTATTTATCAACATCAGCAAGTTTAACATCAGCAGCCTGCTGCTTATCAGCAGAGTCAATTGCAGCAATATTATCAAAGTAATTATTATTGTCTGTAATATCCTGAATGTTAAGAGAAACAAGCTCTAGACCCATGTTATCCATTTCATCAACAACAGAATCCTGTACGTTCTTCTTAAATGATTCCTTATCCTTAAGAATCTGTTCTGGTGTCATCTTTGATACGATATCACGTACAGCACCTGTAAGGGTTAAACGAACGTCATTAATAATACCTTCATTACCTCTTTCCTTGAAAGATACAATTGCGATCTTTAACTTTTCAGGCTCATTAATGTTAGGTCTAATCTGTGCAGTCCAGTCAGCTACGATAGGTACAGCAGTTAATGTCTTAATCTCATCTTTTTCAGCTTTAACAGTAAGCATACATAAGTCGAAATAATCGGCCTTTCTAAAGATTGGGATGACGAACGCACCACCTGAAACCTTAATAACTGGCTTTTTACCACCGGTAATAATAAGAGCCTTATCAACATCGGCAACCTTATAGATACACATTAAGAAAATGATCAGAGCAATAAATACTACTACTCCAACAATAATTGGAATCAACATAATTTTTTCTTCTCCTATTAGAAAAACAAAACAATTGGTTACTTATAAATATTTGACTATTAAATTTTTGTGCTACCTCCTTTTAATGTAGCCAATATGATTTCATAATAATCACAAATTTATAACAGCCATTATATAATAATTTCCAAGATTTGGCAAGATTTTTTCTATAATTTTTCTATTTATTTAATACAAATTCTAATGTGCCTTAACGCTTGTATTTATAAGTATTACATGGTTTTTTTATCTAACTTTTTTAAAACTTTTCTTCATTATATATAGTACTTATTTAATTAGTTTTAATTTATTTATAAATTTTAATAAATCAAAACTACCAGCTTAGCTGGTAGTTTGTACTGAGCCTATAAGGCTCTTT
>JAKSVV010000006.1 GCA_024407775.1 Clostridia bacterium | reverse complement strand
GACAACAAATCATAAATCCACATATTAAAATAGTTAGTATTGTTTTTTTCATAATATTTACCTCCACAAATTTTAATTTATCTATTTGTTTAATTATATCAAAAATAAATACGAATCAAAGTAATTTAATATTAATTATCTAGTTTATTGCGTTATATAAATTATTATGGTATTATAATTATAGTTTTCGCGGGTATGGTGGAATGGCAGACACATCAGACTCAAAATCTGACGCCCCTAAAGCGTGTGGGTTCAAGTCCCACTACCCGCATTATATATATGTTATAAAGGAGATTATAATATGGATGAAAAATTTATCATATCTGATGCTAATTTAGGAGATATAGAAATTGATAAAGAAACAGGAAAAATATCTAATAAAGAATTATATTATCACGAACATGTAATGTTTAATGATTTTCCTGTTGAAATTAATATGGATGAATATGAAATTATGGATATAAATGATTGTGATTTAGAAAGTTCTAAAGATGCATTTTCTAAAGCACTAAACTTAATAATATCAAGAAGAGAAGAAATACAAAATACAATTATAGATTTTGTCTTCAACTGGTTTAAAGATGGTGACTATACTATAGATGATATGAATGAAAAATTCTTTTCACTAGATATAACAGTTACTACAAAAATAGATAGCGAAGAAAATATAGAGTTTGTATCTAGCTGGTATTTCAATGATCAAACCGATGACAACGCTGGATTTGCTGAATGCTATTATGATAAAGAAACAAATAAAATAAAAAATCATGATATAGGTTTTTATTAAATACAAAGCAAGCTTATAAAAGTTTGCTTTTTTTATTGGTTTTTTATTAGCTTTTTACCAAAAATGGTAAAAAACCTTGGAAATATCACGTTTTTGGGCACTTTTTTCATGAAAAGTATTGAAATTATTGGTAAAATGTGGTAAAATATATATATTAAATTGTAATCGTAAGATTACGCTAACTAGCTGAATATATTTTTAAAGGAGATAAAAACATGAAGAAAGAGTACACACAGAGAGCATATGATATCACTATAATTATCATTAGATTTATTGGCAGATGCTTTTTATTAGGTTGTTCAATATTAGCAGCCTTTTATGCAGTAGGTTCAGATGCCGGAGAATTTATCGGTGATAAAGGAATTATAGCTGCAGGTTTTGTAGTTATGGGCGTTGCCTTATTTATCTTAATTCCTTGGAGAATTGAGAATTCAAGCAATCGTTATGCTTGGGCAAGATACAATCAGCTTCTTGAAATTCAGAAAGAAACTGAAGATATCCGCCTTGCAGAGTGGACAAACAGACTTCTTAACTATCTTAATAGTTGTTCCGACGCTCACGCAAATGTGAAGATCGATACTATTGAAGATTATATTAAATCATCCATCGAATATGGTCATGATCACGCCTTTGGTTGTGAATATGATGATGATATTGATGAAGAAGTCTTCGGAGTATTTTATAATAAACTTATCGCCTTTATTGATATAGCAGCGTAAGTTTATTTAGGGCCTTTTATATAGGGTCCTTTTTTTATACATTTTTATTGACTTTATGAGGCAAATTATATATAATAAGAAATTGAGACTAAGTTTCAAATTCGTATTTAGGAGATATTATGGAAAACGTTAAAAGTCCTTTAGTCAAAGGACATTATAAAACTAAACAAAGAGATTTAATAGTTGATTATTTTAAAAGAAGTACTAAAAAACATATTACTGCTGATGATATAATCACATACTTTAAAAATAAAAATATATCTTGTTCTAAATCAACAGTATATCGTGCATTAGATATGTTAGTTAAAGAAAACATCATATCTAAATATATGATAGATGAAAAAGTACAAGCTTGTTATTCATATAATTCTTGTCATCATGATGGTGAAGCACACTATCATTTAAGATGTAATGAATGTGATAAAGTATTTCACATTGATGGAGAAGAATTTACTAAGATGAGTAATAAGATTAAAAAAGAATTTGATTTTGATATAGATATATCTAAAACAGTTCTTTACGGTAAGTGGAAAGATTGTAAAGCTAAAGAAAAAAATAAAAAATAATTTTTATTAAAATTAAAATTAGAATAAAACTAAAATAAAACTTATAAATTAATTATTAATAAATTTAAAATTAAAAATAAACTTATAAAAAAATATATATAGAAAGAGGAATTAATTATGTCTTTATTATCATGTAAAAACTTATCAATGTCTTATGATAATAATAATGCACTAACAGATATTTCTTTCGATGTAGATAATGGTGACTATCTATGTATAGTTGGAGAAAATGGTTCAGGTAAATCAACATTACTTAAAGGATTACTTGGACTTATGAGTCCTATATCTGGAGAAATATTATTTGGTGACAATTTAAAACCAAATGAAATAGGATATCTTCCGCAGCAACAATCTATTAATAGAAGTTTCCCTGCATCATGTTTTGAAGTAGTCCTATCTGGTACTTTATCTAAAAAAGGTTTAATACCTTTTTATAATAAACATGATAAAGCAAGAGCCTTAGATGCTATGCAAAAATTAAATATATTATCACTTAAGAATAAATCATATAAACAGCTAAGTGGAGGTCAGCAGCAAAGAGTTTTACTTGCTAGAGCATTATGCGCTACAGATAAACTACTTATTGTTGATGAACCAACAACAGGACTTGATCCATTAATCTCAAGTGAATTTTATAAATTAATACATAAACTAAATAAACTTTATGGAATAACTATTATCATGACAAGTCATGATATTAATTCATTAACTAAGTATGCAACTAAAATATTACACTTAAAAAATAATGTTCAATTTATAGGAACATATGATGAATATAAAAATACTGAAATAGGTAAAACATTCTTAGGAGGTATTAGTCATGTTTAGTATGAGCGCATTACTTGGTTTATTATCACAAAAGTTTATCTTAAGAGCTATGCTTGTTGGAGTACTAGTATCTCTATGTGCATCTCTTTTAGGAGTTAGTTTAGTATTAAAAAGATATTCAATGATAGGTGATGGTCTTAGTCATGTTGGTTTTGCATCTCTTGCTATTAGCATGGCACTTGGATGGGCACCTCTACTTGTATCTATACCAGTAGTTGTAATATCAGCATTCTTTTTATTAAGAATAAATAATCAATCTAATGATTCAGCTATTAAAGGTGATAGTGCAATTGCATTAATATCATCATCTGCTCTAGCATTAGGTATTATGATAACAAGTTTAACAAAAGGTATGAATAGTGATGTAATAAGTTATATGTTTGGATCTATTCTTACATTATCACAAAGTGATGTAATAGTATCTATAGTATTATCACTTATTGTACTAGTACTATTTATAGTATTTTATAATAAAATATTTACTGTAACATTTGATGAAAACTTTGCTAAAGCAACAGGAACTAATGTAAGTTTATTAAACTCATTACTAGCAATACTAACATCAATCACAATAGTCATAGGTATGAGAATTATGGGTACATTATTAATATCTAGTTTAATAATCTTCCCAAGTTTATCTTCTATGAGAATATTTAAAAAGTTTAAACATGTAGTTATATCATCAAGTATTATATCAGTATTTTGTTTCTTACTAGGACTAATATTATCATGTTTAATAGAGATTCCTACAGGAGCAAGTATTGTTGTAACTAACTTGACCGTTTTCATAATTTGTCATATAATAGGGAAGACAATTAAATAAGTACATAAATATAAAATAAAGTATTCAAATTTTGAATTTAAATTTAAATTATTTAAAACTAATAAGGATATGAAAAATATGAGTAAGAAAAAACAACCAGAAAAGATCATTAAGGATAACGGTAGTTTAAAGATTAAAAAAGGAAAGAAATCAGATCTTGATAAATTTAATGAAAAACACGTAGCCTTAAAAAATGTAAATGTAAATAGTGATAAACATAAGATTGGTGATACTATAAGAATTATAGTTATCTTATTACTAATAGTATGTGTAATAGTTTTAGGTATGAATATATATCATGAAAGTTTAAAAGATGGTGATAATAAATATATCATAAATGAAGAATCATATTTAAATGATTCACTAAAATTATTAGAACATAAGGATGATTATATAGGAAAAGTTGTAGTAGTATCAGGAATATATGAAACTTATACAAAGGATGATAAATTATATAAGATGATATATCGTAAAACACCAGGTAATGGTGGTAATAATGGTATAGTAGCCTTTGATATTTCATATACTGGAGATATGGAACTTAATACTAATGACTATATAAAAGTAACAGGTATACTTCAAACTAATAATGATAATGAAGATGATGATTATCTAATTATTAAAGCAAGTAAGATTGAAAAATTAGAATCATTAAATGAATTTGTTTATAAATAAAATTTATGATAAGTATAAAATAAAAATGCATTGATTAATATCAATGCATTTTTTATTTTTATTCTTATTATTTAAAATTTTTAACAAGTTCAGGTAATATTTGTGCTACTATTCTTTGAATTTCTTCACTAGCATATGTTTCGTATTGATCATCTGATGGATCTTCACTAGATATCATACGTAATCCTAAGAATGCAACATTGTTATCAGTACATACTTTAGCTGAAGCATATGTACTCATATCTTCACACATACTATTAAAGTTATCTGAGAAGAAATCTATTCTATCAGATTCTTTTGACCACATATCACTACTAATAACTGTACCTGTAAATACTGCTTGTTTAGCAATTGGTTTTATAAGTTCTTCAGCAGAGTTAACTAAATTAAAATTAGAAGGAATTAATTCTCCTTTTTCATCTTTAATCTCTCCTGTTGTTTCATCATAAGTAACCATCTTCCATCTTTTTTGATGTATTAAATCATTACTTGTACTATTATCAGCCATATATGCATTAGCATTAATAGCATATTGTGCTATGACAACATCTCCTTTATGTACTGAAGCATTATGTCCATCAGCAGTACCTATGTTTAAAACTATTCTAGGTTTATATGCATTAATGCCAACTATTGTACTAACAGCAGTATTAATAGTACCTATTTTAGTTTCTGATACTACTACATTTACTCCACCAAGATTTCCTTTATAAAAATCATAACCATTTAAATTGTCATGAGATTGTCCTAATAATTTTGTTGCTAGATATTTTGTTTCTCTAGCATTACATCCTTGTATTAATATTAATCCGCCCATATATTATCCTCCTATATGTTATAACTATATTATAAGAGGAAAATTAAATATGTAAAGTATGATAAATTTTATATGATATTATAAAAATAAAAAGAAGAAAAAATTTTATTTTTTCTTCTTTTTGTTTTTATTGTTATTTTTATTTACTACTATCTTTTCCATTTTAAAATAATCATCATAGTTAAATGTATCACCTATAAGTGGATATATTTTTTGAGGAAGTATATCCTTTATGTTTTCAAGAGCATTGTGAAGTGCTGCTTTTTCTTCATATATAGGATTACGAATTATTTTTTTAGTTTCATTAATTAATGTATCACCACAAAGTAAATCTTTTTTACCAACAAGTATACCTATGCTACCTCTAGTATGTCCTGATAAGTTAACTACTTTAACATCACTAAATCCAAACTTACTAAATGTATCTCCACTTACCATATCAAATAAATAATTAGGTCTATCTATGAATGTTGAGGTATAAGCATTTTTAATTTTATTTAATTTAAATTTAGTTTTAAAATCATCTGTATATATATTTCTATTTGTACTTCCTTCTAATATATCTAAATCATCCTTAGATAAATAACAAGGACATTTATATGTATCACAAATTATTTTTGCATTACTACTAGATCTTGCATGACCATGTGTTAAGATAACTGCTTGAAGTTTAATTTGGTTATTATCAATGTTTAGTAATTCAAATAATTTTGTCATAAGAACTTTTCTATCATCAATAAGTCCTGTATCAACAAGTAATGCATTTCTATTTTCATCATCAAATATTAAATAACTATTTGATTTATCTAATTTAATTTCAGTAATCTTCATTAGTTTTGCTCCTTAATATCTTCTCCTCTAATAATATCTTTTTTCTTTCTTCTATATTTAAATGTTTTAATGTGATCATTAAAATCATTAATCATAGTATGGTTATATTTATTATCCATGTAGTTGTATAAATATAATGCTGCATAGCTATCTGATAGTGCGTTATGTGCATCGTATTCATAGTTTAAAGTCTCTAATATATTTCTTAGTTTATGACTAGAAAGATCAGTCATATATTTTTCACTAAGTTCCCATGTACATATGAATGGTAATTCATTAAGTTCAATGTTATAGCTATATAATGCTTTAGCAAGAACAGTTAAATCATAATTAATATTGTGACCCATAATAATATAATCACCATTAAAATAATTTATATATTCATTATAAAAATCTAATATAGTAGGTGAACTTGTAACCATGTCAGGTGTGATTTTACATATGTGACTATTTCTATTATCAAATCTATCTTCTGGATTAATTAAAGAATATATCTCACGAGTAATATTATCACCATCAACAACTAGTAGTGCAATAGAACAAATACTATTACAATCTTTATTAGGGTTTTCAATATCCATGACTATAAATTTTTTGTTATTAAGATTTGTATTCATAATATTTCATCCTTTATAAATTTACATTAGTAATTATACTAGGAATAAAAATTAAGTAAAGCATAAAAAAATTTTAAAAATAAAATTAGAAATAAAAAAATATTTTTAAAAATAAAAATTTTAAAAATAAAAAAGAAGAATCAAATTATAAAATTTGATTCTTCTTAATTTATATTTTTAAAATATTATATTATTTCGAAAAAGTAATTATTTAATTTCTTCTTCTTCAGTGAATAGAATTGCAGCAAATTTTTCTAATTTGTCAGCAGCTTCTACTCTCTTAATAGTGTCTTGAGCTTTTTCTGTTTCGTTAACTAATTCTTTTTCAATTGAAGTAGCAACTCCATCTTTAGCCCAATCTGCAACGTTTTCATTATCTAATACTTTAGATAATGCAGCGTTAATTTGTTCATCTGTTAATTGAGATGCTTTACCAGAGAATTTTAATGCTCTAGCAATAAATGTGTACATTTGTTCTCTTGTGATGAAATCATTTGGTCCAAATGTATCTTCACAGTATCCTTGAACGATTCCGAATGAACTTAATTGTTTGATAGCTTGTTCATTAGCATCACCATTGATATCTGTAAAGTCTTTATAGTTTTCAGTATCTAATACACTGAAGATTTCTGAAAGAACTCCAATGAATTCAGATCTTGTTAGCATATCATCAGGTCTATTTGTTCTTAGATCTGCAATACCTGCACCACCTTGTGGTAATAAACCATCTGGTAAATCAGTGTTCTTTTTCTTCTTTTTGCTTGATCCGTGATATAAGTGAACTTTACCTGTAAATTCAACTCTATCAAATTCTGTTTGTCCATCAAATCTGTTAAATACTACTTCAACAGCATATACTTTACCATATTCTAATGCAGCTTTATCTGGAGATAATTTGTTTCCTTGTTCATCAAATAAAGATACTTCAAATTTTTCAGGTAATTTATATGAATTTGTTTCTTTTTGTCTTCTAACTTCTTGTGCTATTGTGTTATAAACACTATCATATCTTAAGTCATTTTTAATTTCAACTTGATTGAATTTTCCTTCAACTCTTACAAAATCAACTCTAACTTTGTAGAAGTATTCAAGTGGAGATGTAAAATTAATATCTTTAACTACATATCCATCGTTATCCATATACCAGTGTTCTGCAAAATCAAAATTATTTGTTAATACTTTAACAACATCTTCATCATCAACATCATCATATTGTAGTTCTTCTGGTAATTTAGACATTTCGTCTTCTTCCATATCATTAATAGCTTCAGCTATTGCAGCTGGTGCTTTATCAACTGTATAGTCATATAATTTATCAGCAGACATTACAACAACGCCTTCTGGTAATTTAATTTTAATGTTTCCAATTGGTCTTACACGATTTGGATCTTCTGCTCCACAAACACATTTGTGTGTTTCTCTATCAAAGGTATGTCTTTCATTGTCTATTAAAACAGATTCACAATCTGTACATACATAATCATGTGTTCCATCTTCATTATCAATATATTTTTTATTTTCGTGTTTACAGTTAGCTTGTTTTGTATATTTATATGTTAATGTTAATGTAACTGCATTGTGTTCATTTGGATAACATGAATGATTGTATGATAATTTACAATTATCAAATACATAGTTAACTTCACCTATTGTAATAATAGCTGGTTTTAATTTATCATCTAATACTTTGCTATAAACATCGATATCTTCTGATTCATTTTCACCTTCCTTATATTCAACATAGTTAACAATTCTGTGTGTTCCATCTTTAAAGTTGTTAACAGCTTCGCCTTTTTCATCTATACCAACATATTCAACGTTAATTCTCTTTGCCCAATATGTCATAGTAATAGTGTCATCTGCAAATGTTGTTCCACTGTGTGTATATTCTTTTTCATTTAATCTTCTTGAATTATAATCATCAGCTACAAATTGATCATTTACTTTTTGAATTTGTTTTCTTTCTCCAATTAAAACATATTCATTTGGATAATATCCGCTTTGATTGTCACCTGAAACATGACAATTTGTAAATGCTAATTTGTGTTCTAATGTAACTGGATTTGCAATTTTCTTAGTAAATAATAATTTAAATCCTTCAGCTATTTTTTCAAATACGTTTGTATAAACATATGATTCTTCAGAATTTTCAATTCTTACATTTTCGCCTAATTCATATCTATCAATTAACATTTTGATATTTTCATCATCTTCAGCATCAGATGTGAAATTATCATTATTAATTCTATCTAAAACATAGAATGTTCTATCAGCTTTAATTTTTTCATCATTGTCATCTACAAAAGATGCAATATATTTAATAGTTGAAATTACTACTTCAACTTCATCATCATTATTTGTTACTGAAGAAACAACATAGTTAGAAAGTAAATCTTCATATTTTTCTTCAATTTTTTCTTTAAGATTATTTTTATTATCTTCTATCCATTGTTTTTCAACTTCTTTATCAGAATATTCATCATCATCTAATAAAACTTTATTGTTACCATCTAATTCATAGAAGTTAACAGCTTTATTTCCTTTTAATGTTTTTCTGATAACAGCATTAACTGTTTTATTTTCATTAATAGCAACATCTGTTAAATCTTGATCAAATTCAACAAATGTATATGTATATACTTGATCAGCATCTGTTAATTCAGCTGCTAAAGATTCAGCTGCTGTAGTTAATGCAGCTATTTTTTCGCTTGAATATTTTGTTCCTTCTGGAACTGTTTCATTAGATATTTCATTATCTTCATAAACATATTTTACTGTATAGTTAACAATTGGTGTCATTGTAATTGTTACATATTCATTTGCTTTTGCAAATGCACCAATATATTCATCGATTTTAACATAAGCAGGATAGTATCCTTCTTTTTCAGCTTTTGCGTCATATAATCTTTCATAATTTGCAATATTAAATTGGCAGTTTCCTCTGTCTGTTTTAGTAGGACCAAATTCATGATCTTCATATTCTTTTTCGAATTTAAGGAATCCTGTCATTTTAACTCTTTTAAATTCTTGTAATGTAATAGTTACATCAGCACCATCAATTAAGTTTCCTTGATTATCTTGAACTTTAACATTGATGTGTTCCCATGGACTATTTCCATTGTTTGAATCCCAGTTAATTCTGAATTCAACTGAGTCAGATTTTGTTGTATCTGCTTTAGATGTAGCTGTGATTACAACAGTTGCTCCACCAATAACAGGTGTAACTAATCCGTTTTCATCAACAGTAGCAACATCTTCATCACTTGATGTCCATGTTACTTCTTGTGAAACATCACCTTTAACTGTAACATTTGCATTAAAGTCATGAGTTTCTGTATTTTTCATTTCTGCAATTTTATTTGTAATTTCTACTTTTTCAACTTCACCTGCTTTTACAGTAACTTCAAAAGCTTTAGTAGCTCCTGTATAAGCATCTCCAGTTTTTGAGTTTGTTGCATTAGCTACAATTGTAACTGTTCCAGGTGCAACAGCAACTAATTTTCCATTTTCAATTTTAGCAATATTTTCATCAGATGATGAATAGCTTACTGTAGGAGGTGTAATAAATGCTCCTTGTCCGGCTTTAGGAGAAGCAGTAATATTTAAAGTTTCTTTATCTCCTACATACATTGTATCATTAATTGTACCATTTAAAACTGTATCTGATTCAACAACTTTAAATGATTTTGTTTGTTTTTTTCCTTCTTTTGAAACAAAAACAATTACATGATAAGGCACATAACTTGCAGTAGCTGTTCCTACATTTTTACCAGTTACTTTCATAGAACGAAATAGAGTTAAATCTGCACCTAATAATGAATCTGTACCTTCAGCTTTAATACAATCATTTGATGTTTCAAACTCTTTTGCATAATCATCTATAGAAGCAATCTTAACTGATTGTTTACCATATAAAGTGTAATCATATTGTGGTTGAGTATTTGCTGGCAAAACAGTGATTTCCCATGTAAATACTTCACCTTTTTTATTTTCGAAACTTACAATATATGTTCCTGTTTTTGCATTAGCTTTAACAGCTGTAGGAACATGTCCTTGTGTTTCAAATATATTTTCATCACATTCAAATTTACCATTAGCTTTTATAGTACTTGGTGATAATGCAGTACCATCTGGAAATTGTAATGTGAAACTTTCTCCAACTTTTACTGTAGCTTTAATTGGATCATTTGTAGCCGCATTAGCTATAATTGGTAATGAAGTAAAGATCATTACGAATGATAATACTAATGCTAGAATTCTTTTTGCGCTTTCTTTCATGCGTTTTTCCTCCCTTTTTCTTTTCTAAATAATATAATATAAAATTTTAAAATTTTTGACTTATTTTGGTTTACATAATCTAGTATAAACGAATAAAATATAGTCGAGTCAAAGTATATCATAAATGAATATTTTTTTCAAGTATATTTTTTAATATTTTTTAATTTTTTTATATACCCCAAATGCCTTATATATGTACTTTACCATCATTTTGGTTGCTAATCTTTTTGTTTACATAATCTATGATTCCCGCAATCCCTTTATTTAACGCAAAAATGAACATGCCATACGGCATGTTCATTCATATATACATCATAATATTTACTTATTATTTTTATGCTTTTTTCTTCTTTTTTAGTTTTACACCTGTTATGTTCTTACCTTTTATATAGTCTTCATTAATTTGTTTAATTAATTTTACATTAAACATCTTTTTTTGCACTATTCCTAGTATTACTCCGTAAAATGGTAATGCTACTAATCCTGCTATTAGTGATCCCATGCTAAATGGTACAAATGTAATATTACAGCTAGCACATATTACTCCCCATCCAAGGCATCCTTCTATAACTATATACCAGAAGCTATTTATAGTAAATCTTTCTTTACCTTCTATAACATCATTATACATATTATAGTCACCTATTCCAAAGGCTATTCCTGCTATAGCTGCTATTCCTAGTCTTATTATTACATTTATGAAATTATCCATAAATTCCATACTACTAGGAGCTATAAGTATAAATAAAAAGCATATGATAAATGCTATAAATACAGCTTTTATTACACCATATTTAAGTATAAATTTAGCTAATCTCTTATTTTTAACATCTATTATCTTAGATATTTCTTTTTTAAGTAATTTTTCCATAATAATTATCTCCTTATTATTCTTTTACTGTTTTATCTTTCTTTATTAATTCTTCTAGTGATTCATCACTATTATTGTCTTTATCTTTATTATCTTTATCTTTGTTATCTTTGCTATCTTTATTGTCTTTACTATCCTTATTATTTTGTTTAGCTATTAATGCTAAATCTTCATTAGGATCATATTCTTCCCCTTCTTTTAATATCTTAACAATATTATCAGGGTTATTTAATTCTTGTTTTTCATTATTTCTTTCATATATTAATGTACTATCACGAGTAAATGGATTAGAAAAGTCATAATAACCTTGATACTTTTCTATCTTTTCACCTTCTATTAGGAACTGTACTTTTTCTATATCAGGTAGTTCTGTTAGAGTATTAACTAATGAATAGATAGTTAATGTTTCTCCATCAAATCCGCCTGGGTGTTTTGTAGCAAATTCCTTTGATAAGTCTACATAACATATATTATCTTTTATTTCTAATTGTCTTATCTTAGTTTGTTTAGGTACTGTTTGATTTAACCCATCAACAGTAGGTCCTTTTATTAACTCATCAACTAATTCCTTAGCTAAGATATAGTTAGTTTGTACTTCTAGTGTTCTTTCTTCTCTAGATAATCTCTTACCATCAGCACTACCAAAATATAAGTTATAGTTTGCTATGTTACTTGATTCAAAACTATCTTTAATACTTGTAATAACATTTTCAAGATATGTATCTTCTAGAATGTTACCATATTCATCTTTAAGTTCTTTACCTTTTTGTAAAAATCTTATTTTTTCTATGAATGTAAATGAGCTATAGCTTTTTGCTATCCCTGCTCTTATTGCTAGTCTTTCAGATAAACTAAGTGCATAGTAGTCACCATCAAAGTTAACTACTAGTACTTTATTATCTAATGTAACATATGATATTTTAACTAAACTATTATATGGATTTTTAGCATCTTCTGGTAGTACTCCTTCACTATCTAAAAGTGCATCTTTAATGCTATCAAGAAGAACTATCTTATTATTACTATTAACTTCAATTTCTCTAGATACAAATTCACCTATCTTATCACCTAAAAGAGGATAATATATATTAATAGATTTTTTATCACTATTGCATCCAGTAAAAATAATTAAAGTAAATAATAATAAACTAATACTAACTAATTTATTAAATATATTTTTAATACTTATAGTACTTATAGTATTTTTAGTTTTATTCATAATTATATATCCTTATTATTTTTTTAATAAATAAAATTATTATATATATAAAATTATTATATATATATAAAATTATTTATCTTGTTTTTTAAGAGGTATTCTTATAACAAATGTTGTACCAACATTTACTTCACTAGTAACTTTAATAGAACCATTATGTAAGATAATTGCTCTATGAGTAATAGCAAGTCCTAGTCCTGTTCCTCCTGTTTGTCTATCACGAGTTTTATCAACCCTGTAAAATCTATCAAAGATCTTATTAAGTTCTTCTTCTTCAAGACCTATTCCTGTATCTCTTACTGTAATATACATGTTTTGGTGATCAGAGTCTAATGTTACATTAACTCCTCCTTCATCAGTATATTTAATACCATTTTCTATTAAGTTTGATATTGCTAGTGTAATATTAATCTTATCAACATCACACATAACATCTTCTTTTTCTTCATTAAATTCTAAAGTTAAATTCTTTTTATTAGCAAGAGGTGTTAATCTCTTTATTATTCCTCTAATAAGTTCATTCATATTTTCATTTTCAATATTAAGAGGTAATACTTTAACATCCATCTTAACTATAGTAAGTAAGTGATTAATAATATCTGTTAATCTATCTATTTCACTATTAGTATCACCAAGGAATTCTTTATACATTTCTTCTGGTACATTATCTTGTAATAGTAATGATTCAATAAGTACCTTCATAGATGATAAAGGAGTTTTAAGTTCATGTGATACGTTAGATACGAACTCTTGTCGGTTTGCGTCAACCTTCATAAGTCTTGCACTCATTTGATTAAATGCCATACCAAGTTCAGCAAGTTCATCATGACCTCTAACTTTAATCTTTTCTTCAAATTTACTATCACTCATCTTATCTATTACTTTAAGCATATTTTTAAGTGGTCCAGTAATAAATCCTGTTGCTAGATATACTATTAAAATAGATAATGCGCATATAATAATAGAAGTAAATATAATATTTGTACTAATAAGTTCTGTAATGTTAGCAAGAGTAGTTGATGTATCTTCAATGAATACACATCCTCTTGTAGTTTCTTTTTCATCCTTAATAGGAACAGATATTGTTATTTTATTTTTTGAAACATTAATAGTATCATCACCATCAAGACTTAATAATACTTCTTTAATAATGTATAGTTTACCAAGGTCTTTGTTACTAGAGTCAGCTATTATTTCACCATTAAGGTTACATACAATAACTCTAGCAGATGATTCTATGGATGTTTGATTTATGTCGTTATAAAAATCTTCATTGTCTTCGTAATCATCAAGATATCCACTTTTATCAATGTGAACAGCAGTTATGTTTGCTTTTCTTAAAAGTTCTTTGGATCTTTCATCAGTGAATGATGAGTTAAGGCTTGATATAGTTATAGCCAAATATAAAACTAGCGATATAATACTTATTAAGGTATATATCGCCGCAAGTTTTACTCTTAAACTATGAATCCATTTTGTTTTAACCCAAAGATTATTGATTTTTGAAATAGTAACCTACTCCCCATTTAGTATAAAGATATTTTGGATTACTTGGATTTTCTTCGATTTTTTCTCTAAGTCTTCTCATGTGAACATCAACAGTTCTGTAGTCACCTGGGTATTCATAACCCCAAATGATATTAAGAAGAGTTTCTCTATTATAAACCTTGTTAGGGTTTGTTATTAAAAGATGAAGAATGTCAAATTCTTTAGCTGTAAGATTAACTTCAATGCCTTTAATAGTTACGCTTCTAGCTTCAAGGTCCATAATAAGTTCTTTAACACTAATTGTTTTCTCTTCAATAGGTTTAACTTGTTCAACAGTTTGGTTAGATCTACGAAGTATAGCTTTAATTCTAGCTTTAAGTTCTAGAATATTGAAAGGTTTAGTCATGTAGTCATCAGCACCATATTCTAGTCCCATGATTTTATCCATGTCTTCACCTTTAGCTGTAAGCATTAAGATAGGTACTTTACTAGTACTTCTTAAATGTTCACATACTTCAAGACCATTTTTCTTAGGAAGCATAACATCAAGTACTATAAGATCATAGTCTTCACTCTCAGCTTTAAGAATGGCTTCTTCACCATCGTATGCTACACCTACTTCATATCCATCTTGTTCTAGGCTAAATTTAATACCCTTAACAATTAGTTTTTCGTCGTCAACAACTAATATTTTTTGCATATTCCTCTCCTTCTTATTTTTTCAAATTTTCTTATATAAATTTTATATTTCTTTATTTCATATGTCAATGTAAAATAAATATTAATTAAAGTTTTTTAGAATATTTTATATAAAAGATTTTATAATATATTTTTATTAATACTTTATATGAAAAAAATTATAAAAGAAAAAAGCATTTCAAAATGAAATGCTTTTTTCTTTTTGTAGTTTTTTGTTTTTAAATTTTCTGTTAAATAATTAATTAATAAAATGACTCAGTAATAATGTTTATCATGGAATCAAAAGTCTTGCCATTATAGCTAGATTTTGCTGGAAGCTCTATGACTAAATTTGCAAAGTTAAACATTGCGCCTTTATTATTATTTTCTTCAAAGATAAAATATTTATCTTCTTTGCTTGTTAGTTTATGTGTTCCATCAGTTTGTGCTGCTACATAATATTTCTTTGCATCATAACGTGTGCTAAAGATATAAAAGGTTAAATAGTCATATGCATTTTCTTTATCACTAGTAAAGTACTTTGTATAAAACTCACCTTTATCTCTTTCATAGGTATCTTCTGCTTTAGACTCATCAGTAAAATATCTAGTAACATCTTCCTTGTTATAATTTAACTTAGGAAGTTTAATAATTCCTGATGCAACGAAAGCAAATGCACATACTACTAATAGAAAAATAATAACTCCAAAGATAACTTTAGCATTACCTTTCTTTCTTTTGTTCCCATAATTGTAACCATTGTAACCCATAATTATCTCACCTCTTTAAAAATATGGGATAAGAATAACAATTATTAAAAGTGCTCCTAATCCTAATAGTGTTTTTACTAAACCTTTTCTTAATTCTTTTGCCATTACTCTACCACCTCGTTATTTGTTGGTATACCAAACAAATCTGTTACTAAATCCTGCATCTCTTCCATTGTTTTATCAAAACTATAAATGTAACTACCATCAATGGTTACTATGATGTTACCAAAGATCATATCACAATCAGTATCCCACTTATCGTCAAAGTTCCCATAAGTAATTTTGTTACCATGTACTTCAAAGTCTGTATCATCTGGTAAGTTCTTCTCCATGTAATAGATGTATATGATAGGTTCATATATGTTATCAAACTTTCTTATAACAAGAGTATCATATGCCTTATCATAATCCTTTGATGAGTATTTAACAAAAGATGTTTTATACTCATTAATTTCTTCTCTTACAATGTTATCTTCACTAGAATAATACTTAGTAACATTCCATTCGGTGAATGTTTTAAAAGGAACAACATTATTAATCCAGCATGCTGTATAGTAAACAATAAATCCAAGTAAAACTATTTCTATGCAGTTTGGAATTAAGTAACTAAACCAATGAGATTTTTTTCTTCTTCTTTTTCTAGGCTTTCTTTCTTCTTCATCATCATCGATGTCATGAATATACTCATCATACATATCTTTTCATCTCCTAAAAATACAAAGGGTTTTAAAGTGACATTTGTTTTTGATTAATTTTTTTGTTTTTTGTTTTTTCTTTTACTTTTTACTTTTTACTTTTTACTTAAAAGTTTCATTAATTAAATCAACCATTTCTATTTTTGATGCATCATAATAACCTTCATCAAGAACTATTATCATGTTATCTTTTAAAAACATAATAGTATCATATGAGTCTTCTGATGTTGGCATCTTTGCTTCAAAGAAATGTAATTCTTCATTTTCAAAATATAGTTTTCCCATATCTTTTAGATTATTATACTCTCTTTTAGCCGCCATTGGTGTTAGATATATTCTATACTCTAAGTAATCAAACTGATTCTTTGGTTGTTTAGTAAAGACTACATTATTATGCTTAACATCATGACGTGATACTCTTACTTTCACACCTTCAGTATTAGAATAATATTTAGTAACATCACTCACGCTATATTTATGCATAGCAAAGAAAGATACAAAAATCATTAAGAATAAAATGACTATAAGAATAATTGACCACTTGTTAAAATATTTTTTGTAATTAATCATTAAGTATTTCTCCTATAAGATGTTTTATGAAGTTGTCAGTTCAAAGATTATTAATAGATAATTTTATCTCATTAATTTTTTTATTAATTATTATTTAACTAGAAAGTAAACCTATCTAGGTTCAAACTTTTAGGGTAATTTTATCACGAGTTATATGTTTTTGTAAATGAAAATTATATAAAAAATTTATTATAAAAATATGTATAAAAAATATGTATATATATATGTAGGAAAAATTAAAAATAGATATAAGAAATAAATGAAATATAAATATAAATTTATAAAACAAAAGAGGGACTCATATGAGTCCCTCTTTCGTTTAGGTTATTTATATATTATTTTTATTTATTATGTTTAGGAATTATTATTCTTTCTTTTTTTACTTGCAAAGAATAATGAAAAACCTGCAAGTAGGAGTGCCATACCTAATCCGAGTGGAATAAATAAGCTTTCTCCTAAACCACCTGTCTGTGGAAGATTTGTAGTAGTTACTGCAGCTGGTGCTGGAGTTGTTACTGCGCTCTTACTTTCAGCTGGCTTGTTATTAGGTGTTGGATCGCTAGGCTGTGGATCATTTGGTTTTGGATCGTTAGGCTTAGGATCGTTAGGTTTAGGGTCATCTGGCTTTGGAGCATTAACAAATACTGCTTTCAAAGTAAATGCCTTTGAAACCTTTATCTTTTCACCTGGTTTAACATCGATTGCATCAAATCCTGGTATAATAGGTGAAGCATCAAGTCTAAGGATTGGTTTCTCTGGAAGGAGTACCCAATGATCAAACTTCTTACCCTTAGGTGCTGTCCATGTATAAGCTGGTACAGTATAAATTGAATTATGATATGCATATGTTATAACAGGACTTTCTCCGTTACCTGGTTCGATTGTAATCTTGCACTGATAGTTATCATCAAATACAGGATAGAAAATTGTATCTTCTAGAATTTCAGCTTCTTCATCTGGATAGAATGTTTCGCCAAAATTTGTTTCCCAACACCAAAATACCTTTGAATCATCAATTGGTTTTGTATAATCAGGAACCTTAATCTTAGTACCGCAAGATACATAATCCTTTGAGATAGTATCCTTAATAGATGGATCATCACTTACTCTAAATTCATACATAGGTTTAATTCTAATTGTAGAACTAATTGTAAGATCAGAGTTAACTGTGATTTCCTTACCTACTTCATATACATTATCATCGGAATCTGTCCAAGGTGCAAATTCTTCATTTACTTTAAGAGCTGTCTTATAAACATCCTTAAAGTCAACGACTTTATGCTTTGATCCTTTTTCAACTTCAAATGAAGCTGTGCTACCATCAATGTTATATGTTACTTTACATGTTTCAGGCTTTGTATCCTTAAGAGTTGGGAAACAAACAACAACACCTGCTGCATTATGTTCATAATCACATACTGCATAAATTTCTAATGATTTACCATCATATGAAGATAGTTTAGGAACAAGTTCACTTTTATCTGCGAGAATAGTAGCTGCCTTATCATTGTAAGTATATGTACAAGCATTGCTAAATCCATTTTCTGATTCTAACACAATTTCATATATGTATGTGTTATCTTCTTCAAATATACCTGTATATGACTTTATACTTGATCCATTATATACAGCAACAATGCCTTCCATTTTGTCTGCACCTGTCTGTTTGAAATTAACATTCATAGTACTTTCTCCAATTGCAGGATCATTTGCTGTAATCTTAATTTCACTAACAAGTTTTAAGAATGTAGCTGTAGCTTTCAAATCACAAGCTGGCATCTTAAAGTGACCAGATGGATCAGTACCAAAACTAAAGTAAACTGTTTCTGGTTCATTACCTACAAATTTGAATGAATCAGCCTTATATGTGTAACCATCATTTGCTTTAATTTCAAATGTAATCTCATCGCCTGCCTTAGCTTTCGTTACAACTTTATCACCATTCTTGAAAATGATATTACCATTTGTACAATCTGATGAAAGGTTATATTCTACTGGAGCTGCTTCCTTAAGAGTTGGATATCCAACAAAGACCGTCATAGACTCAGAATTAAAGCATCCAGCTAACATCTTTGAAGTACCATCAAACTTACGTATATAATTTATAAATACATCTTCATCTCTAAAGAGTGTTACTGATTCATTATTGTAAGTAACTACACATGTTTCACTTATAGGTGTTGATGAATTTAATAACATTTCATAAGCGTATGTTTCGCCTTCATTAAATACTGAGCCAAGATATGAATCTAGACCTGAACTTGTTAATATTCCAACGTAACCGTAAATTTCAGAACAACCTGTCTGTTTGAAATTAATATCAGCTACTTTTGCTCCTACTTTAGGATCGTTTGCTGTAATTTCAACTTTTTCAACTTTGTTATCAGAAAGAGTTGGGAATCCAACTACTACTTCAATATTATTACCATCGATAATAGCAAATGCTTTCTTAGATGAACCATCAAGGGCATCAAACTCTTCCAAAAATTCATCTAGATCTTTACATACCTTTACAGGATCTCCAAAGTAAGTAATATTACATGTTTTACTTATAATCGTGCCTGGATTTGTTTGAAGTACAAATGAATAAGTATATGTATCATCAGCTTTGAATTTATCACCAGTATAAGAAGATTTGCTTGAATTTTTACCTTCTAAAACATCAAAATCAGCAAGGTATGCATTTATAGCATTAGGAGAAATATCAGCAATTTCTGCTCCTATATATGGCTTATCCGCTTTTATCTCAATATTATCAATTACTTTTGCAAAAAATGCTGTAAGTTCAAGATCGCTTTCTGCCATTATAACATAACCAGTTAAATCTGAATCAAAATCAATATCAGCAGCATCTCCATCCGAAATTGCTAGTGAATCTTGTAAATAAGAATAACCATCATCAGCTTTGATTTCAAATGTAATCTTATCGCCTGCCTTAGCTTTTGTTACAACTGTATCACCATTCTTGAAAATGATATTACCATTTGTACACTTTGATGAAAGGTTGTATTCTGCTGGAGCTGGTACTTCAAGAGTTTTGAATCCAATAAAGACCTGAATAGTATCATCATCAACAGCTGTTCCAATTAACATATTTGATGAACCATCAAATCCTGTTGCAATTGTTGAAAACTCATCTTCATCTTTGTAAATTGTTACTGGCTCATCATTATAAGTTACAACACATGAATCATCAAAACCAATATTTGATTTAAGATAGATTTGATAACCATATGTATCGCCTGCTTTAAAATAAGCTTTTTTATACATAGAGCTACCTGTGTTTTCAAAAATACCAATTGCACTAACAAATTCTGAACAACCTGTCTGTTTTAAATTAACATCAGCTACTGCTCCTCCTATTGTAGGATCGTTTGCAGTGATTTCAACTTTCTTAACAAGTACTGGTTTCCAAATAGCTTTAAGAATAATGTCTTCATTAACAGCAAAGGTTGAAAGATTAATTGGTGCTCCGTTTGGTAATTCCCAATAATCAAATTCATAATTTTTTCTTGTGAATTTACATTCAGGAGTACTAATACGACTACCCTTTTCGATACCTGTTATTGGTTTCATTTCTCCGCTACCGCCATTAGCATCAAAAGATACTGTGCAAGTTGACTTAGCTTTAAAGTATGCATTTACTGTTATATCACTAGAGCTGTTACATGTGTAAGTAAATGAAGAATCAGTATAAGTTTTTCCATTGATACTGATTTGATCAAAAACATATCCATCATTAGCTTTTGCAGTAATAGTTACTTTATCACCATATTTAAATGTATCCTGAGAGAAAGTTAATGTACCAGAATTTGCTGGGCTAATTTCTTTCTTTAAGTTATATGTTCCTACTGGTGACTTAATTCTTGCTGTAATATATAAAGTAGTATCATTATATCTACTTGCTTGTTCTGGTGTTTTGCTATTAGCAGTCATTGTACATGGATTCTTAAAGATACCATTGTAACCATTAGCAATATTTACAGTCATAGTAACACTATAACTAGTATCACCTTCTACTTTGCGAGTACCATTTAACCATTCAACTTTAGATACATAACATCTAGAATCATTAGTCTTAAATAATGATAAATCTGTAGGTAACATCTCACCAATTACTAAATTAGGAGTTGTTGCATTAACTGCTTCAATGTATCCAAGATCTCCACCTGCTTCAATTGGAAGTTCAATTATTAAATCAGGTGTATTAGTATACTTAAGGTTTTGTGTACCGCCCGTTTCAGGATCACGAATTGTACCTACTGTCTTAATAGTACGAACTACTTTACCTGCTGTGATATCAGCATTTGTGATAGCTAACTTATAAGTAAATGTATTGCTGTCACTACCTGGATTACATACCTTTGTTGCATTATCGCAAATGATTGTTTCACCAGTAGCATTTTTGTTACCATCAAGTATAGTAAAACCACCATCATTGTAATCATTATAATCTAAAGAAGCAGTACCTGTATTAAACATCTGTAATCTTAGATCAATAATGTTACCAGCTTTAACTGTGTTAGGTAATGATGTTGGGAAATTACTTCCTTTATTTAATGTTACATTAGGTTTAGCATTTGAAGGAGTAACATAAGTTTTACTAATTATACAAGTCTTATTATCTACCTTTTTAAAATCAGCACTCTGTCCACTAATTGTAGCAGAAGCACCATCTGATATATAGTAGTCGCCTGTAAAAGTTAACTTAACGTTTACTTTATACATTTTACCTTCTTCGAACTCATCAGTACTTTTCATTTTGTGACTATCTTCTTGCCAGTTGATGTCACTAACTTCAAAGTCAGAAATCTTATCAGATTTGTTGTAATCTTTAGGATCATCAATAGACACACTTATAAATTTTGTATCACTAGCTTCGCCAGCAGTATAAGCTGTCACAAGTGGTTCCCTTACACCCTTAAGAGCAATATTATTGATAGTACGTGGTGGTATTTCTCTAAAGACTACTCTAATTGTCATATCACTATCGCCCATCGTAAATGTTCCTGGGTTATCAAAACAAGTAAACCATTCAGTTTGTTCCTCATCCTTGTAAGAGAATTCAATAAATTTATAGCCATCATCTGGTGTTGCTGTTACAGTAAATGTATCACCTTTTTTAGCTTTGTCAGTAGATGCAGTGAATGTTCCTTTGCCACCATTAGCATCATATAATTCAACATTAATTTTATGATTACCATTAGATCCAGGAACAGCACTCTTCATCATCATCATACGAGGCATAGCTGTAACTAATCCTAAGTCTTCTTCTACAGGTAACTCTTCACCATTTTCTTCTGCATCAGCAAGAACTTCTTCTTCCTCATTAGCATCAGGATTAACTGAATCATTATTACCTTCTGTAGGAGTTTCAACTATTTCAGCTGGAGTTTCAATAGGAACTTCAATGTTTTCTTCTTCGGTATTTCCGTTCTCATTTTCATTAACAATGGCATCATCACCATTATCATTTGTTTCTTCAGGTATAACTTCCTCTATAACATCTTCTGTTACTTCAGGGATAACTTCTTCAGCAGGTGCTGATTCGGTAATTTCTGTTTCGGTAACTTCATAGTTATCATCTGAGGCAAATGCCTGAAGTGGAATTGTTGTTACAACCATCATAGCAACTAATGCATAAACGATTGCATTTTTAAATAACCGTTTTCTTTTCTTCATATCACAAAATCTCCTTAATTGTGACTGTTAACTGTTACATCTTTTTCCTCCTTATAACATAAATAAAAAATAATATTAACCTGTGTTTGTCTTTGATATACTTTAAAATAAAGTATTAAGATATAAAAGACAAATTTTTGTAATGATAAATATATCACAAAGTGGGGGTATAAATCAAGCAAAATTTGGAAAAAATTTATGAAAAATTTAATAACTTCATTTGGTAATTTTTAAGCCCTTAAATATAGATAGATAGATAGATAGATAGATAGATAGATAGATTTTTTAATCAATACTATTTTTACAAAAAAGTTATATATTTACTATTGCAATATTACAAAAGTTTGATATAATTTCGATAGTTTATTTACAAAAGTTATGTAAATTAAAAATTAATAAATACAAATTTAAAAAATTAAAAGGAGGAAAAAATTAATGAAAGGAATAAAAAGAATTTTAGCATTAGTATTATCATTTGTTATGATATTTGCATCAATGCCTGTAATTGGACATGCAGAAACAAATTCTATTGATAAGTTTACTATTTGGAATATTAAAGAACCCGTTAGACTTGCTACTTATGTTGAAGATGCATCTAATACTAGTGATATATATGTAAAAGAAGGTGATGTTAAGGTTACAGAGATTACATGGTATAAAAATAGTGACTCACGCAAACTTATGGATTATGCTCAGTTTAAACCAGGTAATCATTATACTGTAAAAATAAAAATAGAACCAAAAGAAGGTTTTATTTTTACATCTGATGTTAAAGGATTTACTGAAAGTGGTTTAGCAACTTTAGAAAATATAAGTTCAAAATCAGTTACACTTGTTAAATCATTTAACACAATTGGATATACACAACCAGACGTATCAGTTACTGAAGGTGATAACTTCCCAACAGGAGTTCCAACTGATTCTGCAACTGTAGGTCATGAAATCTACGTAAAATATGATATCACTAATAATGGTAATGCTTATTTAGATTACACCAATGCAAATAAGGAAAGAGATCCTGGTATTGTAATTACAGGTGGGAATAGTAATGATACTTATAAATCATCTAATTTAACTAAATTACTTGCTCCAGGTGAAAAACATACTTTAACATTTAGTATTTTTATCACACAAGATGATATCGATGCTGGAAGTGTTAAACGTACTATTAACGTATCAGGTGTAATTAAAAATGATGATGCTGATGGCCAAATAGGTACAAACTATACATCATATAGACTTGAACCTATAACATTAGAGTTGCCAATATCAGATAATGGTAATCTTGGTTACATTGAAAATGTTAAAATCAATATGTCAAAACCTGTTATAGGTGAAAAGATGCCTACATTTCGTACTGGAACATATGATTATGCTTGTGGACCAGCAACATGGGCTAACAATATTACAGAAGATAGTCTTATCGAAATAGGTTACTATAAAGCAACATTTGAAGTATCTATAGATTACTTTGAAGGAGTATTCGGTGAAAACTGTATAATAACAGTTAATGGTGAAAGACCAGACTACGTTACAGGTAAAGGAACTGATAAATTAACAGTCACATATCATTTTTCTGTAACAGATCCTTCAAAAACTCATAAGTTTAATATATCTTATACACCAGAAGCTGGCGGATCTGTTACTTTTTCTAAAAATGAATTTGAAGAAAAAGACGAAGTTACATTTAATGTAACAGTTAATGAAGGATACAAATTTGAAGATATTAGTATAGGTACTACTAAATATGAAACACTATCTGGAACTTATACATGTACAAATTTTGATACAAATGTATATGTACATTTTATTCCTCTAACTAAGGTAACATTTAATCCTGGTGAAGGACAAGGAACACAGTATTCTATATGGCAAGATTGCTATGAAGAATTAGAACTTCCTACATGTACATTCACAAAACCTGGTTATGAATTTGACTACTGGGAACTTCAATTTGGAAATGGTATTAAAGTAGAAGGCAAATACCAAATTGAAGGTGGTAGAACTGATGAACATGTATTTAAAGCAATATGGAAAGAAATAGATCCAACTGCTCCTGTTAAACATACAGTAACAGTTAAAACAGATGACCATTCACATCAAGAAGCAATTGCTAAACAAGAAGCAGGAGCTACAGTAACATTAAATATTACTTTCGATAGTGGATATGAACTTGATCAAATTGTTAGTGATCAAATTATTACTGATAATAAATTTACAATGCCAGATAAAGACGTTGTAATTATTGTTACATCAAAAGCTAAAACAACACCAGGTGGTGGCGGATCATCAGGCGGTGGAGCTGGCGGCGGCGGTGGTGCCGGCGGTGGCGGAAGCACATTACCAGATGACAAATTACCACAAGGTATAGATAAAAATATTATTCTATTCTTAGATTCATATAAAATGATTATCTTTGGAGTAGAAAAAGAAAATGATGTTATGCCTATAGTAAGAAACGATAGAACAATGTTACCTATCAGAGTTATTGCTGAAAACTTAGGAGCAAAAGTTGAATGGGATGAAAAAGAACCATCTATTGTTAAAATTACTAAAGGTGATAAAGTAATTACTATTACTCTTGGATCAAACATTGCTAAAGTAAATGATAAAGAATACGAATTAGATTCTGTAGCATTTGCTGAAAACAATAGAACATACATGCCAGTTAGATTTATTGCAGAAAACTTAGATGCAACAGTAACATGGGATGAAAAAGATCCTAACAAAGTAATTATTACATCTAAATAAATTTTTATAAAATTAAAAATTAAATTTAAAATTAATAAACATTAAAATAAAAAATACACTTCAAATAAAATTTGAAGTGTATTTTTTATTTTCAAATCTTTTTAAATTTTTTAATTTGTAAATAAATTTTTTTCATCTAATAGTTATCTAAAATTGTTGATGTTAATCATAAGTTCCTGATTCTCATCACGAAGTTCCATTTGCTCTTTAAGATGCTGATCAATTGAATCATTAAGTAAAAGTTCAAATCTTACCTGACGATTTTTATCAACAGATAATGTATTCTGATCTTCAAGGAAAAGATTATTTCTTTTTGCTGCAAGTCTTCTTATTACATCATCTTCATCTAATACAAAATTACTTAATGCTTCCGGAGGAAGATATGGTCTTCTTAGTAATGCTTCTTTAATTCTTACATCACTATCTCCTGATAAGTATATAAGTGTTTCATCATCACAAAATGGATTCTTTGCTATCTCAAGTCTAACAGCAATATCATCACTATAAGCTAGCTGCATGAAAAGTGGCATTGGTAAATCTGATCTTTTAGCTATGACTGCTTTAGCATCTTTTATTCCCTGACATGCCATTACTGCTTTAATATCTTTTTGATTATTTGATGTTACTTTTTTATTTGCAATGGTGTATAAATCTGTCGATGTTAAATTAGGATTATCAGCAGCAAGTGCTATGTTCTGTTCCGATTCAAATGCATTCATAACATACTTTCTAGGAAGCATTGGATTACGAAAAGCAGCCTGTCTAACATAATAGTCATAATCACTTGATAGTGTTCCAAGTAATCCTGCTGGAGTATAAATATTACCTGCAAGACTTGCTCTAACTTTACCTACTGCATCATTACAAAGAATGTAAGATAATTTTTTTTCACCAACTAATTTATTTCTAGCTACTTCCGATCTAACACTATCATACTTAGAGCCAGCAAGTTCAAATAAGATATCATAAGTAATGTTAGGATTAACACCTAATGCACATAGTTCTGGTTCATAAAGAATATCACTATCAATCATCATTTTTGCTTCTTTCATGTCTTTTGTTATTCTCAAATATTTTAGTAAATCAATTTGTCTATAGTTATCTCTAGTTACCATTATTGTATCCTCCTATGGATAAAAAACAATTAATTAGTTAATTAGTTAATTAGTTCGTTAGTTAGTTATTAATTTACTATTAGATTATTATTAAATTTATTTATCAAATAGAGTTTCAAACTCCAAAAATTTATCATGATTAATATATCATAAGATAAGTATTAATGTCAAACTAATATATTAATAAAAAAATATTAATAAAAATTAAAAAACAAAAAAATAAGTTAATAACATTTATGTTATTAACTTATTTTTTATTTTTATAAATTTCAATTTTATTTATCCAAATTAATTTCAACGTTAGCATTTAACTTCTCATTAAACTTACTATTATGTGATACATTAATAATTGTTCCATCAAAAGTATCTAATACTTCATAAAGTAAATTTTGTGCTTCAAAATCCAAATGGTTAGTTACTTCATCTAGTACTAATGTATTTATTTCATTTATAGCAAGTAATGCTAAATTAACTCTAGTTCTTTCTCCTGGTGATAATAAATTTATACTTTTATCTTTTTCTTCAAAAGGAATATGGAACTTATCTAATATTGAAAAGATCATTCCTTCATTTGGTTTATCTAAATCTTTTGTTAGATAGCTATATACTGTTTCATCATTATTTCTTATTAAAGTATCTTGTGAGATATATCCAGCTTTAATATCACTACCTAATTCAACCATACCACTAAGTGGTTTAATATCTCCTAGTATAGTTTTAACTAATGTTGATTTACCTGATCCATTTACTCCTTTAATATTTAGTCTAGTTCCGAATGGTATAACCATATTTAATTCTTTAGTTTTAAAATCACTATATCCGCAAACTAAATTTATTAAATTAATATTTCTATTTCCTTTAGCATTAGTATAATTAAATATATAATTTATTTTTTCTTT
The DNA here is from genome assembly GCA_024407775.1 of Clostridia bacterium. Taxonomy (GTDB): domain Bacteria; phylum Bacillota; class Clostridia; order Lachnospirales; family JAKSVV01; genus JAKSVV01. The sequence continues at coordinate 3,310 of JAKSVV010000006.1, read as the reverse complement.
TTCTCTAAAAGATACATCAAGAGTTTCTAATTCTTTTTCTAATCTTTTTACTTTACTAGCACCTTTACCTTCAACGTGAGATTTATGAAGATCAAAAGCTGATTTATTACCATCTTTCATCTTATGGTTTTCATGTTTATCATTTATTCTTTGTAAGTTTCTTAATGAATCTTTTATTTCTTCTCTTCTTTCCATGTTAGATAAATATTCATTATAACCTCTTTGATAAGCCCAGTCTTTTTCTTTAAAGTAATCAGATAACTTCATGTTGTAACGAGTAATTATTCCATCACTAAGTTCAAATACAGAGCTAGCAATTTTCTCTATAAAATTTTCATCGTGAGATACTAAAATAATACCAGAGTTTGTATCACATAAAAATTTAGTAAGCCATTCTATGGATACATAGTCTAAGTTATTAGTAGGTTCATCAAGTAACATTACATCTGGTCTTTTTAGTAATACTTCACATAGTAATACTTTAATTTTTTCACCACCAGATAATGTTCCTACTTTCTTATTAATAGATCCATTATAATTAAAATTCTTAAGCATAACAGATAAATCATCTTCTATATTCATTCATACATTTTTCATCATCCAAATTATTTTCTAATCTTTTAATATCATTTTCTAATTTTAATAAACCAAGTGATTCTTTAATATAATCTATTATTGTGTAGTCATAATATTTAATTTCAAATTCTTGTTTAAGTAATGATACTGAATGATTTTCATAATCGATACTTCCGCTATCATATCCTAGGGTTTTATTAAGTATATGTAATAGTGTACTTTTACCTTCACCATTGTTACCAATAAGAGCAACTTTATCAGAACTTGATATTGTAAAAGAAACATTATCTAATACTTTTTTAGTCGGATATGATTTACTTAAATTTTTTACTATCATATTCTTTGTCCTCCTTAAAGTTATTTTTAGCTTTTGCTTTTTGGGACAAGTATATTGTATCATATATGGATAGTAATTAAACTAATTTTACTAAAATGTAATAATAGTGAAATAATATAATTATAATGATAATTATAATTATAATTATAATTTTAAATATATAATTTTAATTTTAATTATATAAATATATAAGCATAAAAAAATTGAATTAAGCATGATCAATAATCATACTTAATCCAATTTTTAATATTTATACTAATATATATTTTCTATTTTTAACTTATCTTTGCATTAATCTCATAATTCCATTTCTTAATGAATTAGAATCATCTACTTCTTTAGTAAATCTAACAATATATTTACCTAAGTTTCTATGCTGGATATGTTCTATTCTCATATAATAAGTTTTACCTTCTTCAAAGTGATACTTCTCACATACTGTATCATTTACTAAATATATTTTTTGTTCTAAGCTATACTCTGGTTTTTTATTTTCACCTTCATAAAAATATATTGCTTCATCTATTGCTCGTGAGTATATAACTTTATAATCAGCAGTTTCTTTAGCAGTAAATATAAACCAGTCCATATCAGTAACATAGTCTATCTTACCCTCTAGTTGTTCACTTAGTTCAAAAGGATATGCTGTTTCTCTATAGTTATTAGCTGGTACTTCATGTTCTGCTATTTTAAAAGTATAAGTACCATATGATAGAGTAGGTTTTAATATTAAGTTGATATAATATGTTTTACCTTTTTCAAAGTAAAATAATTCTATCCACTTCTTATCACATAAATCTCTAGTCTTATCTATTAAACGTGATTTTTGAAAAAAGTATTTTGGTTTTTCAAAAACTTCAATGGTTTCTATAGATTCCTTTGAGTACTCCATACGGTATACTCCTTCTTCTTTCGATTCAAAAGTATACCATGGTTTTTCTATATATTCACTTATCATGTCAATGACTTCTTCACCAACTTTAATTTGTTTTGAATTTTCAAATCCTGAAAAATCACCCATGATTAATGCCTACTTTCCTTTAAAATATCTATACTTTATTTTAATACAATGAAATATAAAGTCAATAAAAAAAGCATCTAATGGTTTTACATTAGATGCCGCCCGAAGGCCTAGTTTGGCGGTGACCAAAACTAGTGTGAGTAAATGGAGTTGTGGCCCCTTACTCTGGGATAAATAATTTGGTTAATTATTTATCAATAAACTAAAACAAATATATATGTTTAGTTCAAAATTATTTTTTATATTAAATAAATTATATGCATTAAAAAATTTTAAGTCAATAATTATTTGTATTTGTAATAAGTATAAAAAAAGAAGGCGGATAAATCCGCCCCCTTTTTGTATAGAGAATAAATTAGTGGACAAGGAACCAATCCTGTCCTTCCATTACTGGAATTGCAACTAAGTTATCTGCAGATAAAATCATTTCAGCATCATATGATACGTCTCTTACAAAGAGTGCATAATCTTCATAATCACTTGGAACTGTAATCTGCATTGTGAGTAAATCACTTTCATAGTTATCACCATAAATATGATCTTCTCTAAAGTTTGATTCACCATCTTTATAGATGTCACCTGTAACAGTATCTACTATATAAAACTCATAGTTAAAATAGTTATACTCTATAGGCCATGCTTTAAGATCAATATCAAAACTGTAAGCTACTCTCTTATTTCCGTCACCTAAATCATCAACGTTCTTATAGAACTTTGTTGGTGCTGGGAATGTTCCGATGTCATCAGAAACTATTGTTCCTGTATCATCCTTATTGTATGCATAGAATAGAAATTCTCTTTCAAAGTTAGAAAACTCTTTTACTTCAAGTTTTTTATCTTTGCAATAATTAGGTTCAGCAAAAACTGCTTCTTCCTCTTCTTCTTTAGTAACTTCTTCTATGACTGGTGCAGCTTCAACTGCTGATGCTTTAACTACTGAACTAATAGGTACAGCTTCTTCTGAAATATGAATTTCATTCTTGCTTCCGCAACCTGCTATTGATAATGAAATAACTGCTAGTAATAATGGTATTATCTTTTTCTTCATAGTTATATATTCCTCTCTATATAGGGTGGTTGTTATATTAACCACAAATAAAAATTAGTATCAGGTGCAGTATATCATAATTTCCAATATTTGTAAATACTTTTGTTGTTATTTTCCTTATTCCCTATTTTTAGTGGTGCTTAATAATTAATTTGATTCTATTTATGTTTATGTTATAATACAACAAAGATAAATTAGAATCTGTAAGGGAGACTAAATATGGCATCAAGAATTATTCATTTAGCAATAACAAATGAATTAATAAAACAATATGAATTTAATGATATTGAAAGACTAAGATTAGGAGCAATTATTCCTGATGGAGTTT
>JAKSVV010000059.1 GCA_024407775.1 Clostridia bacterium | reverse complement strand
CTCCAGCTCATGACCCTAACGACTATGAAGTTGGTAAGAGACATAACTTAGAAATTATTAATGTTATTAATGATGATGGAACAATGAATGCTAATGCTGGAATTTATGAAGGCATGGATAGATATGAATGTAGAAAAAAATTAATTGAAGATTTAAAAGAACAAGGAATCTTATTATCAATTGAACCACATAATCATAATGTTGGTACTCATGATAGATGTCATGAAGTAGTTGAACCACTTGTAAAAGAACAATGGTTCGTTGCTATGGAATCATTAGCTAAACCAGCTCTTGAAAAATATTATAGTGGTGAATTAAGATTCGTTCCAGATAAATATGGTAAGACATATACAAACTGGCTTGAAGGAATTAGAGATTGGTGTATTTCAAGACAACTTTGGTGGGGACACAGAATTCCTGCTTACTACTGTAAAGATTGTGGTGAAATGGTTGTTAGTTTAGAAGCACCAGATAAATGTCCAAAGTGTGGATGTGAAGTTATGAATCAAGACGAAGATGTTTTAGATACATGGTTCAGTTCAGCATTATGGCCATTTAGTACACTTGGATGGCCAGAAAAAACTCCAGAAATGGATTACTATTATCCAACAAATGTACTTGTTACTGGATATGATATTATTTTCTTCTGGGTAGTTAGAATGGTATTTAGTGCATTACACAATACAGATTCATTACCATTTAAAGATGTATTAATCCACGGATTAGTAAGAGACTCTCAAGGAAGAAAAATGAGTAAGTCATTAGGTAATGGTGTTGATCCACTTGAAGTAATAAAAGAATATGGTACTGATGCATTAAGATTTGCATTAATATCAGGAGTTGCTGCAGGTAGTGATATGCGTTACTCAACAGAAAAAGTTGAAAATGCTAGAAACTTTGCAAACAAAGTTTGGAATGCAACAAGATTTATCATGATGAATATTGGTGATACAGATTTATCAAAATATAATTTCAAAGATTTAAAACTTGAAACATCTGATAAATGGATTTTAAATAAAATGAACAAATTAATAAATACAGTTACAACAAATATTGAAAACTATGATCTAGGTGTTGCACTTGATAACATCGTAGACTTCATGTGGAGTGAATATTGTGACTGGTATATTGAAATGTGTAAATCAAGATTCAAAGAAGAAGGCGATAGTAAAATTGCAGCTCTTTGGACATTAAATGAAGTATTAAAAACTTCAATGAAATTATTACATCCATTCATGCCATTCATCACTGAAGAAATTTATTCAACAATTCAAGATGAAGATGAATCAATTATGATTAGTGCATGGCCAAAACAAAACGATGCATATAATTTTGAAAATGAAGAACAAAGCATTGAAGATTTAAAAGTAGTAGTAAAAGCAGTAAGAAATATTAGAACAGAAAAAAATATTGCACCTTCTAAAAAAATTAGCATTAAATTTATTCCAAGTAATGATGAATTTAAAGATGTATTTGAAAAAGAAGAAACAATATTTAAGATTCTAGTAAATGCAGAAAATTATAATGTAGTTGCTGCACTTGATGAAAATGAAGAAACATTAAATGCAATTACTAATGCAGGAACAGTTGCTATTTTAGCTGATGGTTTAATCGATAAAAAAGCAGAACTTGAAAAACTTGAAAAAGAAAAGAAGAGACTTGAAGGCGAAGTAGCATTAGTTACTAAAAAACTTTCTAATGAAGGATTCGTTGCTAAAGCTCCAGCAAATGTTATTGAAGGAGAAAAAGAAAAGAAAGCAAAATATGAAGAACTACTTAATAAAGTTTTAGAAGAAATCAAAAAAATGCAATAATAGATAAGGAGGCTTAGGCCTCCTTTTTTACTGCTGAATTATTGATATTTTTACACTTTCGTGATATGATTAGTTCGAAAAATTTGCAGCAATTAAACTGCATTAGTTAGATAGTACATATATATGGAGGGAGAAAGTTTTGAAAAGACGACGGAAAATCATAATATTTACAGTGATTTTTTTATTACTTTTGGTATGCATAGTTTATGCATCGAGATCGACTAGCAACAATGATGTTGCACCTAACTCACCTGCAATTGCAATCGATACATCAGATGATAATACGATTGAAACATTTACAGTAACGGAAGATGAACTTGCTGAAATAAATGAAAGCTTAGATGAAACTTTTAGTGACATGGATACTGAAATTTATTTCTTTGATGTTGGCATGGCTGATTGTGCACTTATTAGATGCAATGATGAATATGCACTTATGGATTGTGGTAATACGGCTGATGGTAAACTTATTTTGGATTACCTCAACAAAAATAATATTACTAAACTTAAGTATTTATATTTATCTCATCCTCATGAAGATCACATTGGTGGTGCTGCACTTATTGTAAATAATATTGAAATCGAAACTTGTCTTATGCCAGATAAAGTTGTTACAACTAATGTTTTTGAAAAATTAGTTGATGCTCTTCTTGATAAAAATGTTGAAACTATATCACCGAAAGCTAATGATGAATTTGCCCTAGGAGGGGGAAAATTAAAAATATTGGCTTGTGATAATGAAAACAAAGAATTAAATTCGACATCAATAGTTGCATTATTTACTTATGACGAATTTGATGTTTTATTTACAGGAGATGCTACAACAGAAATCGAAAATCAGATTTTATCTTGGTATGATTTTGATGATGATATTGAAGTTTTAAAACTTGCACATCATGGATCAAAAACAAGTAACAGCATGAAATATCTTGAAGCTGTAAATCCAGAAAATATTGTTATATCTGTTGGTAGAGGAAATTCTTATGGACTTCCTAAAGCGGAAATTATTTCTCGTATAAATAAACTCGATACAGAACTTTATCGTACAGATGAAGGAAATACAGTTTATGTTACATCAGATGGATCAATGTATATGATGCAATACGAAGATATAATTCTTGATGGAGACGGAGATGGTAACAATGTAACTGATGATCTACAACTTGTAAGTTGCTCTAAAGAAGAAGCAAATTTTATCGCGAGTGAAACAGGAGAGAAGTATCACAAGTTAGATTGTAGTTATGCAAAAAAGATTTCTGAAGAAAAAGCAATTTATTTTGCAACTAGCGAAGATGCAATGAATGGTGGTTTTGAAAAATGTAAAACATGCAATCCTTAGGAGATCTTTATGAAGAACTATAAAAAAATTGTTGTTGAAAAAATATTTGATAACAGAGTTGTTTTGGAAATCACTTTATTATCATCACGATCAATTATGTTTATTGTTGATAGATCAAAAATTATTGGTGATGTTAAAGAAAGTGATTTGCTAGAAATTTCTGATGGAAAGTTTCGTGTGTTAGAAAAAGAAACTGAAGAAGAAAAAAACAGAATACAGGAAAAACTTAATAGGCTTTTTAATAAGTAACGTATTAATTTTGATTTACCTTTTAGTGAGGTGATTTGTATGAACAAATATAAATTTTCGCTTATTGTGATTTTATGTTTAATGCTTGTGGTTTGTTTTACCGGATGCGGAAAGGAAAAAGTAGCACATCAAAACTTACCACATGTTACTGAAAAGAAAGTAGATGTTTTTAATAAAAATAAAATTGATGCTTTTCTTGAAAAAAATGAACCAGTGGAATTTAAAATTCCTATGGCTTGGCCAAAACCTGAAACAGTAGATGCAGTTGATGATCAAAATGAAGAATCAGTTCCAGAAGAACAGGTTAACATGACTTATTTCTTATTTAATGATGAAGTTCATGAAACTGATTTAGATGGTGATGGCACTCTTGAAACTTGGAGAATAACTAAGGGTGAAGAAGATGATGAATACCTTTACGAAGCTAAAGTTTATATTAATGATGAACTTGTTGAAGAAGTTTCTGATTGGGGATTTTATACCAATGTAATTGCTCTTGTTGAGTTTCCAAATTGGAATCAAAAATATATTTTGATTTCTGATTACGGACCAAGTGATGATTATCTTACAACAGTTATTTCATATTCAAATGGTGAAGTGAAATATTGGTATGTGGAAGGCATTTATGAAAATAATACTCTTTCAATTAATGCTGATAGAACAATTGTTGAGCAGAAACGTGCATCTATACTTCAAACATGGTGGTACTATGTAACTTATGACGTAACGAAAGATGGTTTAGTTAAACGCGAAGAAGATTTTTATGAACCAATTGAAACTGATTTATGGTTATGGGGTTCTGAAACAAAATGTGATTTTGAATTTTATTCTAAACCAGATCGTGATTCAGAAAAAATATTTATCCCTATGGGAGCGTATGTTTATTTCACAGGACTAGATGATGAACATTGGGTTGAGATAAGTTATGAGCAGTACGATGTTACTAAATATGCTTATCTTTATGTTGATGATTTTTATATCGTTGATAGAAATAGTGAGATGACAGCAGAAGATCTTTTTGAAGATTTACTTATGGCGGATTAAAATTTTAGAGAGTTTGCAATTTTGCAAACTCTCTTTTTTGATTTATCTTGCTTAAAATTTTATTACTGATACAATATAAGTATTGAAATAATATAAGGAGGTTTTTATGAATCCTGTTTATACATATATGTTGATATTTGGAGCACAAACATTGCAGCTTATGCTAATTACTTATAAAACAATTCTTACTGCGAGAAATGAAAGAAAGCTAAATACATTTTTAACTTTATTTCAAGAATCACTTGGACTTGTATCTAGTGGTCTTGTTATTATAGGTAATGGAAGCTTATTACTAAGGGTAGGATGGTTCGTTTTAGGATGCGGACTTGGATGTTTTTTAGGAATGGTTATTGATGAAGCATTAGCTGTTGGAACTAATATGGTAACAGTAATTGTTGAAAGAAAAGAAGCAGATAGAATAGCAACTTTGATTAGAGAAAGAGGATTTGCTTTAACAACAATTGAAGCTCAATCAAGTGATACAAAAAATAAAAATAGAACAATATTAATGATTGCATTAAAAAGAAAGAAAGAGAGAAAATTAATTAATCAAATTTTATCAAATGAAAAAGATATCATATTAATTGATGACTCTATTAATGCAGTCGGTGGATATTATTAGTAGGAGGGTATATGGAAGGATTTGAAATTTACATTATAATTTTTTCTGTTCAAATATTTAGATATGCTCTTACTACATTAAGATTTGCACTTATGGCAAGAGGAGAAAAAATTGTTAATACTATGATTTCATTTGTATTATCAATTTCATATATCTTACTTGTTGCTAAAGTATTTGCTAATTTAACTACGGATCCATGGCAAGCAGTTACTTATGTTTTAGGATCTGTTGTAGGTACATATATTGGAATGGTGTTTGATGAAGTATCAGGACTTGGTCAAGATATTTTAACAGTCATTGTTGATATAGAAAAAGGAAATAAATTAATTGATGACATCAGAAAAAAAGGTTATGCAGTTACAGTTGTTGAAGGTAAAGGAATAAAAGATGATAGATATGTTTTATTAATTGCTATCAATCGTAAGAAAGAAAAGAAACTAATGAAAACAATTTTGAAAGATGATGAAACTGCAGTTGTATTAAGAGAATCTGTTACAACTGTTGGCGGATATTACTAGGAGGCATTATGAATGAGATTATAATTTGTTTATTGATTGCCTTAGGTAAATCTATTGAAATTTTACTTTACACAACAAGAACTGTATTAAGCACTAAGAACCAAAAGAAAGCTGTAACTATTTTAGGATTTTTAAATAATTCAATTGGTATTATTTTATTATTAACTGTTGTAACTGGAATTGAAGATAATATATGGAGAGCAATTTCATTTGCACTTGGAGAAACATTAGGAACATATCTTGGTATGCTACTTGAAAAGAAACTTGCATTTGGAAAGGTTGTTTTAACTATAGTTGTTAATAAATCTATTAGCCAAAAAGTTATTTCATCTTTATCTGAAAATGGATATGAATCAACAAGTTTCCAAGGACATGGTTTAAAAAATGAAAAAGTTTTACTTAAAATTTTTACAGAAAGAAAAAGAAAAGATGATGTTATTAAGGTCTTAAATGACGTTAATGCAAAAGCTGTAATTTTTGATAGTAATATTTTAAATTACAAAAAGATTAATGAAGCATAAAACTTTTGAATAATAAAATAAAAAGCATATTTACTATATGCTTTTTATTTTTTGAAAAATATATTTTACTTTATTAACTTGACTAATTAATATTATTTGATACAATTTACTTAACAAAAAACATTTTATAACATTTTAGAAAGTACTCACTGCTGTGAGTATATTTTTTTGCAAAAATTTGAAAGTAAGTAAATGTTGAAAAGTAAATTTTTTTTAGTATAATATACTTAAATTCAAAATAGGAGAAGAGTATGAGCGGATTAGGTGATATTAATTTTGAAAAATTTAAAAAAGAAGTATGTTCTAGATGTGATAGTATTTATGATTTAAAAAGAAGAGAAAATATTTTAACAAATGTTTTGGATTCATATCATGATGAATTAGCAATTGCTGACGATTTAGAACTTAAATATGAACTTGGAGCTGAAGGTGCTAGAGAAGTTTTTAAGAAAAGATGTATATATGTAGATAGATGTGAAGAAATTTCAGAATATATTAATAACGTTTCAAATCTTGAAGAAAAATTAAGCAAACTTATGTATTATTTAATTCAAGAAGATAGAAAACAAGATGTTTTATATTTATCAGCTGATGTTGATTCACTATATCCTGTTTTATTAAATAGAATTATTAGATCTGATTCTATTAAGAAAACAGTTATACAAGATAAATATGACACTAAAGAATTACAAGATAAATTTAAAACAAAAGAAGAAGATAGGGAAGAATAATTTTTATAATATAAATCGAGCAATTTTGCTCGATTTTTTATTTGACATATTATCGAATGTTTGATAGAATGCGTGTATATGTAACTCGTAGTTTCACAATTATTTTAATTGTACCAATAGTTTTTCTATTTTAGCGAGGTGAAAAAGTCAATGAAAGAACAGTCAAACTACTTCATTACTGGAGAAGAGAAGTCAATTAGTATTGACGAAAAGATGCTTAAGGATCTTAGCTTTAATGGCGGGATTAAAGAATTTTTCTGTACACTAAGAAAAAAACTTGAAATACTTGAAGGCGTTGGTCTTAATGACGTTGTCATTCTTGATTTCAAAGCTAATGCTAAGGCATATTCAATTCCTGATAAGTTTGTATGCAAATACGTTGTATATACATTCTATAATAAGGATGAGATTATTGAAAAATATTCAAAGTATGTTGATTCACTCGGCGGCAGGGCTAAGAAGTTCTGGTTTAATGCACAGAGTAATGTTATTACAATGGATATTGATCTTCCGATTAGCATGAAGGAGCAGCTTGAAAAACCATATGCCATTAATAAACTTCAGGCAGATATTAAGAGCACGATGGAGAAATTTTATCCAGTGCTTTTCGTGAATATTAAATACTTCTAAATGAAAGTAAAAAATCACCCTAATCTAGGGTGATTTTTTCATTGACATAAGTATGCATTCGTGATAAAATCCAAGGTACATACGAAAAAGGTTTTTGCGGCAATAAACCGCACTATTAAGGGAGATGAATATATGAATGCAGTGATTTTAGTACCAAAGTCAATCAGTGTTAACAAGCAGTTCCTTAAGGGAATTGAATTTGATGGTGGAAAAAATGATTTCTATTATGAACTCAGAAAGAGAATTGCAGCTCTTGAAAAAGTAAATGTTGATGATATTTATCGTATTGAATTTATATCAGGCATTGATTTTGAGCATAGCATTCCAGAATATTTTACTATTAATTACATGGTTCGTACTGATAAATTGGCTTAAGGAGATGAGGCTATGAAAGCAAATTATTTAGTAACAATTTCACTTGCAGCTGACGATGAGTTTCTTAAAGGCTTATGCTTTTGTGATGGCATAGCAGCTTTCTATGAAAGACTTAAAGAAAAAGTTGCAGAGAAGGAAAACATTTCTAAGGATGATATTCTTGATATGAGTATCGTATCTAGATTTGATTTCGCAATCCCTAGTGTTGAAACATTTCAGGTGAAGTACACACTTCGTACGAAATGTGAAGTAAAAGAATGAAGATTATGATATAAAAAATTCAAAGAGGCTTATTGCCTCTTTGAATTCTATATCATAAATAGTATTGACTTAAATAATTAAATTAAATATAATATATAAAGTTTAAGAATAACGTTGATTAAGAAGAGTAATGATAATTAATTTTTAGAGAGTTTGTGCTTGGTGAAAACAAACAATTAATATCATGAAAGTGCACTTATGAGTTTAACAAGAGATTGTTACGGAACTAATCCGATATCATAGATAAAGATAAAAAATAATTTTATTATTTTTTAATTAAGGTGGAACCGCCGAATTGGCCCTTATGCATATGCATAAGGATTTTTTTATTTTAGGAGGAGTTATGAAAGAATTTAAAATCTATAACACATTATTAAAAAAAGTTGAAGTGTTTAAACCACATGATGAAAAAGAAGTTAAAATGTATACATGTGGACCTACAGTATATCACTATGCTCATATAGGAAATTTAAGAACTTATATTTTTGAAGATGTATTAGAAAAAACATTAAATTATATTGGATATAATGTTAAAAGATGTATGAATATAACTGACGTTGGTCACCTAGAATCTGATGGAGATGAAGGTGAAGACAAAATGCTTAAAGGAGCAAAAAGAGAAGGTAAAACAGTTTGGGAAATTGCAGAATTTTATGAAAATGAATTTTTAAAAGATGCAGCAAAATTAAATATTAAAAAACCTGAAATAGTTTCTCGTGCTACTGATAACATTGATGAATTTATAAAATTAGTTAAAGCACTTGAAGATAAAGGTTATACATATCTTGCGAATGGTAATGTATATTTTGATGTTTCCAAATTCCCTAATTATACAGAATTATCTCACAAAAATTTAGATGATTTAAATGTAGCAGTAAGAGATGATGTTAGTGTTGATACAGGAAAAAAATCTCCACTTGATTTTGTACTTTGGTTTACTAAATCAAAATTTGAAAATCAAGCTATGAAATGGGATTCTCCATGGGGAGTAGGATATCCTGGATGGCACATTGAATGTTCTGGTATCAGTATGAAATATCTTGGGGAATATTTAGATATTCACTGCGGTGGGGTTGATAATATTTTCCCACATCATACAAATGAAATAGCACAATCAGAAAGTTTCCTTGGACATAAATGGTGTAACTATTGGTGCCATGGAGAACACTTAAATGATAAATCAGGAAAGATGAGTAAATCTAAAG
>JAKSVV010000058.1 GCA_024407775.1 Clostridia bacterium | reverse complement strand
TTTTTATACTCAACAATGATAATCATATCTAACGAATCATCTTTGTTATCATTATCAATATTAGATGTAAAAACATCATCATATTTTTCATCTTTTATTTTTTCTTTTTTAATACTATTTAAATTTGAAGCAATCTCTTCAATGCCTTCACGTTCATCAATGGTCATAAGTTTAGCAGGAACTGCTTGTAAGAAATTAATTATTTTAATTTCTTTTACTTTATTTGAATTGATGTTTATAAAATCACTCAAATTTGATTTTATTGTTATAAAAATAGCACCTATAATTGCAATTAATAAGATAACAAATATTTCTTTCATAGCACCATGTTTTAATTTTACTTTTTTCTTTGACATACCAGAATTATTATTCTTATTAATTTTTCTATTAAAATATCATCTTTAATTCCATTAGATAAACAATATAAATAATCTAATAGATTTTTATTTTTCTTCATTAATTCTCCTAACCATTTACATTATCTGTATTAGCTTTTACTTCTGCAAAGAATCCTTTTACTCCAACATGAATGATTTGGTTATCTGATACTTTCATGCCATTTACTACTGTGTCATCTCTTTCAGTTGTATCAATTATATCAGTAAATAAATCTATGATTGTAGATTTTGATTCTGTATGATGAGAATCAGCCCACATTGCAGCATCAAATTCTGCAAGAACTTTATTTTCTTCTTTTCTTAATTTATTACTAAACATAACATCTGAATTCAATACATCAAATGTATGATCATAACCCATATCAATTCTTCTATATGTCATCTTATTACTAGCTGGATCATTTTCAAAGAATTTTAATTCAAATATATATTTCTTATTTCCTTCAAGCATACTCTTTTCTAATAGGCAACCAGAAATTTTATTTATTTCATCTCTGTATACTCTAAAAGAATAAATTTCATCTCTACCTATAAGTTTTTTCTTAACCATTTTTAAATAAAATAGTCCGTTTCCCATTTCGTCTTTAAGCACTTTATCTTCGACTGTTACTATCTTTGCCATAATACTCTCCTAATTTATATTTTTAATTAATTATACAACTATAAAATTTGATATCAATATAACATACAAATATCAAATGAATATATGAAAATAAGGAAAAGCGTTGCTTTTCCTTATTTATTATTTAATTTCTAAATATGTATATCTTACTAATTTTCCATTATCAGTTACAAAGTATTTTTTGTATTTTCCTTTTTCGTTGATATGGAATTTTAATTCATCTAAAGTTACATAGAAAGAACATGAACCATTATCAAGCATTAATTCAAAAACAACATTTCCATTTTCAATATCTTTTTGATGAGATGTAAAATCAGAAAGAACTTTTGTTCCTGTTACTACTTCTGCTTTATCTAAAGCAAGAGGCATTGCTTCATCTTCAATTAAGATATCATTATTAGCTAAAGCACTAGATACATCTAATTTAGCTTTTTTGTTATTTTCAATTAGACTAATTTCTTTAGTTTTTGGTTCATGTTTTAAACATACATTATTATTTGAATTATTCTTTTCACCCATAAAGAAAGTTGCGACTGTTAATATAGGTAATATTAACACTAATATTATTCCAACCACTATGCATAGTTTTAAAGAATTTTCTTTCATAAACATCTCCTTAATATTCAAACTCCTTAACTTTAGTGAATGTATAACCTTTAAGGTTTCCATCCTTTGATAATTCAAATGCTTTTTCAAATGAAGCATTGCTTCCTTGATATGCATCTTCTAAATCTACTAAGTAATCATATGAAGTGATTTCATCTCCATCACTTACTCTAAAATATATCTTACCACTAACGATATCATTTTCATGTCCTTTAAAATTATTTATCAAATCTGATACTGATAAGAATTCATTTTGATAAACTGGTTTTTGATATTCTTCAAAATTTATATTTACATCTTGAAGATAGTATAATCTAAATTTATCTCTATCATATGTTGGTGTGTTTCCAAGACTGTTAATTAAATTTTCAAAGCTTTCAATATAACAGTTATATTCTTTAACACCATCAACTACTTCAATTTCAACATCATAATTTGTTAATCTATAAATCATATGTTCGAATTCTTCATAATTTGCTGTAGGAATTTCATATCCTAATATATCACGCAATATAATTTTCACTTGCCCTTGATCTATTAATTCTTGATATGTATCATATAATTTTAAAAGATCGTTACCTGTTAAAAGTTGTGTTTCAACTTGTGTTTGTGCTGGAATTACAGGTGCGTTATCTTTTTCATTTTTAGTTATAACTAAAATTAATATAACAAGTATACATGCTCCAAACAGAACATATGGAATTAATCTTTTATACATAACCAAACCTCATTTTTTTATTTTATAATTTTATCAACTATATTTTTTATTTCACCTAATTCAATGTCATAAACTTTTCCTTCATCACATTGTTTTGCATAATCTGGATTGATAGGTAGTTTTCCTAAAAGTTCAACTTCAAAATCATCAGCTACTTTTTCAATATTACTTTCTCCAAATACGCTTATTTTTTTGTTACAATCTGGACATGTTAAATAACTATAGTTTTCAACAATACCAAGTACAGGTATGTCCATTTCTTTAGCCATATTTAATGCTTTTGATACAATCATTGAAACTAAATCTTGTGGAGATGTTACAATAATTATTCCATCAAGTTGTAATGATTGGAAAACTGTAAGTGGAACATCACCTGTTCCTGGTGGCATATCTATAAACATATAGTCTATGTTATCCCAATGAACTTCTCCATAAAATTGTCTAACAGTTCCAGCTATAACTGGTCCTCTCCAAATTACTGGCATGCTTTCATCTTCAAGCATTAAATTAATTGATATAACATCAATATTGTTTTTTGTTGTAACTGGTTGCCATCCTTTTTCAGTTGTAACAACCTTGCCATTTAATCCAAACATTTTTGGAATAGATGGTCCTGTAATGTCAGCATCTAAAATAGCTACCTTTTTATTTCTTCTAGCAGTTTCACTAGCAAGCATTGAAGTAACAAAAGATTTACCAACGCCTCCCTTACCACTAACTATTGCTATTCTCTTTTTAACACTACTATATTCATTTAATTTTTCTCTAAAATCAATATTTTTTGAGTCACAATCTAAGCTGCATGTAGAGCAGTCATGTGTACATTCTTCATTTGCCATTTTCATACTCTCCTTCTACAATAACTATACCTATAAAAAAACAAATTTCAACGATATTTAAGCAGTTTTTTCAGTATTTATTGCCAATATATTTGTTATTGATATTAATATTTTTTTATATATAATATAGTTATCAAACAATTAAGGAGACATTATGAATTTAATAATATCAAACGCATTTGGATTAATTGCGCTTATACTTTTAGCATGTTCATATCAAAACAAAGAAAAAGAAAAATTTTTATTCTTTCAATTATTAGCTAATACAGCATATTTATTGCAATATGCATTTGTAAGTGCTCTTACTGCTTGTGCTATGAACGGTATTGCTATAGTTAAGTCAATTATATTTTACATAGAAGAAAAAAATTCAAAGAAACATACAAAATTACATTCTATAAAAAGCAAATCAAATAACAATAAAAAAATTCAAAATAAAGCAATGTATAAAAAAATTCGAAAAAGAGAATTAACAGAATTTATTATCATTGAAATTGTTACTATTATTGCTGGTATTGTTACTTACGAAAACTACTTATCATTAATCCCAACATTTATTGGTATAGTATTTACATATGCAATGTGGCAAAAGGATTTAGCTGTCACATATTCAATTGCTTCTATTGTTCCACTTGGATGGATATACTACAACATTCAATATAACACTTACACTGGAGCATTAGGATCATTATTTGAAATGATTGCTGCTATTGTTGGATGTATAAGATATATAAGAAACTCAAAAAAAGATAAAAATAAGAACAAAAGCAAAAATAATAAGAAATAAAATAAAATAAAAAAATGAAGAACAAATGTTCTTCATTTTTTTATTATAATAATTATTTTAATTCATCATTAATTTTTGTAAGTAAACTTTTTTCTTGTTCAGCAAAGTCTTGTGTTACTTCCCAAACATTAAGACCAATTGCATGATCTTTAGCCCATTTTACTTTTTGTTTAAATTGATCATCATCTATGCAATAAACTTCTCTACCACATGTAATCATTTCAGAATCAATTTCACCATTTTCTTTTGCATTTTTAATATCTTCTTCATAAGCCATCATAGATAAATTTACGAAGAAAGGTATTCCCATTACTGTCTTTTCATTTGGAATAATAATTTCTTTTGTTAATTCTTTTTCCATCTTTAAATTTGTATTAGTTGCTCTTACACCTTTTCTATTTTCATAAGTAATAATATTTACAAAATCTACTACATCTAAAACTTTTTCTGAGCAAGATGCAAGTTCATAACTAACAACTTTATTATCGCTATTATAATTACCAAAACATGAAATTGATAATGGCATATTTAATGATTTTAATTTTACAGATAATCTACTCATAAATGTTTCAATATCTTCTTGTCTTGAAACATCATCTCCTAAATTACCCCAGTTAATATCTATACCATCAAATGATAAATCATAACATGCTGCAATAATATTTTCTATTAAAATATCCATTGTTTCTTCACAATTTAATGCACGTAACATATTAGCTGAATGAGATTTTCCAAAATCATCCCATCCACCAACTGATAACATAACATTAACTTTTTCTTTATGAGCCATACCAACAATGTCATGCGCTTTTTCTAAATTAGGAATAACTAAATCTAATCCTTCATCAGGAAATGCAAATGAATAAATTACATCTGATAAAACATCATATCTTATTTTTGCTAATTTATTTATTTTCCATGCTGGCATAAATCCAACTCTTTTAAAGTTATTTATCATTTTTAACAACCTTTCTATTTTTGAACCATTTTAATCTGTCTTTAAATTTATAAACTATTTTTTCTGCTAATCTTATAGTTCTAAGTTCATCAACATTTACAAAGAAGTTGAATAAACAAATACCCTTATACGCACCCAAATACACTATCTTACCACTTTGTAACCTAACCTTGATTATGTATCCAACACCTTCAATTTTAACTAAATCAAATTCTTTTAAATTCCTTAGTTCTAATTTCTTTATTAATTTTTCATTTTCACGTGTTTTGATTACAAAACTGTGCTTTTCTTCTACTATTATTGCGGGCTTGATCAAAGTTTTCATATTTAATTCAGAGCCTTCATAATAAAATATCTTTTGCATATAAAAGCCTCCTAGTATGTATTCGGATTAATTATGATTCATATTTTCCTTTATATTAGCATATTATTAATAAATATCAATAGTTTTTAGTGTGTTATTTCACACTATTTGCTAAGGCAGTTAAAGCCTCAATAATTTCTTTTTCAAAGTCTCTTCCCGTTATTAATGGGTAATAAAATTCTTTTGTTTCATTAATATATCTTATTTTGAACGAATTATCGCAATAAATGGCTTCTCTTAGATTATGCAATCTATCTGCCATCTTCACTTCTCTTGCAATTTCATTTTTAAAGCAATTTGGAATATATTCCTCATTTTTATATCCTTTTTCTTTAGTTACAGTCTTAACAGCTTCAAGTACCTTATCATTTGACAATAAAAGGATATCTTCTTCTTTAGCATCAGTATCTTCTAAAAGATCGTGAAATAAACCAGCTATGATATATTCCATTCCATAACCTTTTTCTTTTAGATAATTTGCAACTTCAATTGGATGATTAATATATGGTGTTACTCCATCCTTTCTTGTTTGACCTTCATGCATTTTTTGTGCATATTCTAATGCTGCAATATAATCCATCTTTCCTCCTAGATATATTTTTTTAATTCGTTTTCAATTTCATCATCATTTATTTCGTTATAAATTTTTTCGAGTTTAGAATAAAGTGAACTTTCTTCTCCGTTAAATAATTTATTATAATCATTTTTTATGTTCATTTTATTTCTAATTTCAATTGCATTTATATCATTCCATTCATCACCTTGTGGATGTTTTTTTACATCTAAGAAATAAACATTATCATAATCATATGTCATAAATAATAATTTACCTGTTCTTGTTACGAAGTGTTCATTCTTATCAGGAGCACTTAAATGCATATGATAAATATTATGATTATCAAGAAGTTCATCACTTTTCGAGAATTTTGATAAATATACATTTGTACTCAAATAAGGTTTAATACTTTCACATGATAATAATCTATCTTCTATTTCTTTTATCATTTGCATTTGAAATTTAGTAAGAAATTTTCTTCTTTTATTAAACTCATCTGAATAAACAACATTCATTTTTTTATTAATTTTTTCATAATTAGAAATAATAGTTTTAAAATCATCTTTTATAAAATCTATTTTAATAATATTCATATTTGAATCTGTATTATATTTTATTTTATAATCGTGTAATTTTTTCTCTATTAAATCTTTTGCTTTGTTTTCAAAATCTAATCTTTCCATAAGGTAAATATAGCATATTAATTTTATTTTTCAACAATAAAAAAATGCACAAAATGTGCATTCTTTTATATATCATCATTAATTATTATTCCTAGTAATAAAGATAATTTAAGAGCTTGTTCACTTGTTACTATAGCTCCTTTTATATCACCTGCTGTTATTTTTACTCCATCAAGTTTTACAGTTCTTAAATCAACTCCTCTAAATCTTGTATTCATAAGTTCACTCTTTTTAAAACTTGTATCAGTAAAAGTAGTTTTTTCAAGTTTCATATCTTCAAGTGCACCTTCTTCAATGTTGCAATTTTTAAAAGAAACATTTTTTAATTTTGCTAAACTAAAATTAGCATACTTTGATTCAAAATGATCAAAAGTTGTATCTTCAAATATTGCTTCAATGCATTTAATACCTAATGCTCTTGATTCAGATATTTTACATCCTTTAAATTTTGATTCGTTTAAATTTGTTCCTGAGAAATCGCATTTAACAAATTCACATTTTAAAAAATAGCTTTTCTTTAATGTTGATTCTCCAAAAACTACATTTTTAAAAATACAATTTTTAAAAGTAAGATCTTTATAATTTACATTATCAATAGTTTCATTTGTAAATTCAGATCCTTCAATTTCATATTCATCTTCAAATGCATCATTTAAAATTTCATTAATATCCATATTGTTCTCCAGTATTATTTTACAACCCAACAGTTATTAATATATCTTTCATGTCCTAAACTTGGTTTATTTACAAACTCACCATTATAAACCATAACAGTACTACTTCCACCATCACACATTGCTGCATTAATACATCCTTCATCATATAATGTATCTTGCAATACTTTAAGATCAACACCTATACTATATCCAACTTGTCTACCATCGATAACTAAGAAAACTATTTCACCAGTTTGTCTTTGTCCAATAGCTGTTCTTGGAGCAATACCCCATCCACCATTACCTGATTTAATAATAGTTTCTCCATTAACAATTAGATAAGGATTAAATGTTATACAATCTCTTATGTTATTATTTTTTGCTTGTTGCATTGTCATTCTTCCTAGAACTAATACATCATCACTATTTAGTCCAATTACATTATAACTTTGTCCTGTATCATTTTTAGGATAAATAACTTCATTATTTTTAATTAATAATCCACTAGGAATTTCTCCATGTGAATCATAGTTAGGTCCATCAGCAAATCCTCCGGCATTAACACCAGCAACTCCTCCTGCGTTTTCAACCATCTTAACGACAGTTTCACCCATTACAAATTGTCTTGATGTATCAGTTATGCTAACACGAGATGGATCAGATACTAACATTAAGTAACCATGCCATGTAGGTCCTGTTACTTCTTTTGTAAATATTCCATCTTCTAGTTTATCATAACCTTCATTTATATATTGTTTTTCTTTTTCAAAGAAATCTGCTTTTAAACTAAATATTGAAAAATAATGTTCAAATCCACCTGAACTTTTTGTGTTAACTAAGTTAGCTGAAGTTTCGTAACCAGAATCATCAACGTATGTTCTTGTCATGATATCACTTATTGTTTCATAATTAATAAAATAAGTTGCACACCATTGATGAGTCATAGTTGTCATAGCACTTGTTACCCAAAGTTCTTGAAGTGATGGAAATAAACCTGAAAGAACAATAATATAGAAAGAGCAAAAAGCGGCCATTGCGCATGAAGCTAATGACAAGCAAACTTTAATTACTATTTCCTTTGTTCTTTTTTCTTTAATTACACTTTCACTCATTTTTAAACCTTTATATATTTTAAATAAATTTTCAAATTCTCTTTTAATTTCTTCGAAATAATAAATAAATTTATAATATCAAATTATCAAAAAATAATATATCATTTTTATTTTTTATATCAAGAAAATAAAATAAAAAAAGCATAAAATAATTTATGCTTTTTATATAAAATTTTAAGACTTATTATACAATTTTATCTAGTATGTACATTTGTTCTTTTGCTTTAATCATTAAATATATTGTCTTATTAATTGGTGTACTAAGTTCAAGTCTCTTAGATAAATTTAAAAGCATTCCTGAGAATGATTCAACTTCTGTTTTTCTCTTTGCTTCAAGGTCTTGTAACATTGAAGGTTTTGAGAATGTTGGATAGATAGCTGCTGTTGCTAATGCATCTTCTATATCATCATTTGTTAATTGTACTTTTAGTACTCCCATTTTATTTATTTCATTTGTTACTCCAATAGCTTCTTGCATGCATAGTCTCATAAGACCAATTGCATTAGGAACTTGTTGGATTTGTCCATATTTTAAATCTAATACACTAGCTACTTGGTTAACTCCAATATTAAATAACCATCTCTTCCACATTTGTGAGTTAGCATCATTTAATACTTCAGAGTCGATACCAGCTTCAGTTAAACATAGTTTAACAGCATTAACTTGTTCTTCAACAAACTTTCCATTAGATCCTGTGATGTCCATTTTACCAAGAGCATTACTTACAATTGTAGTATCTTCTCTTGCAACATCAAGACCAATTGCCATTCCTGATAAAGTAATATTATCAGGGAATGCTGCTTCTATTTTACTAACAGCTGATACACCACTTAGTAATGATAAAATAATTGTATTTGTTCCTACAATATTTTTAACATCGACTAATGCATCATCTAATTGTTCGTTTTTAACACAGACTAATAATAAATCTGCTTTCCATCTTTTTTCTTCAGGCACAATTACTTTTGGATAGAATACTTGTCCGTTTACAGATACTCCTCCTGATTCAAGTTTTTGTGCTCTTGTACCACCAGCAATAACAGCGAAATCATTATCATATTTGTCATATAGATATTTACCGTATACACTTCCGATGGCTCCCATACCAATCATGGCAATATTTTTAATAATCATATTTCCCTCTTAATATATTTTTTTCACACGTTACCTAAATTATAATATTATTTTTTTATTTTTCATTAATTTATTTGTTATTCAAAAATTACATTTG
>JAKSVV010000057.1 GCA_024407775.1 Clostridia bacterium | reverse complement strand
TAAGTGCAGCATCATTTAATCCTGAATCTATTCTTTCAAATTTCATTGTATGTTCACGTTGTTCTAGATAAGCTATAAAGTGTACATCAATTCCTGCGTTAAGAATAACAGCATCAAGATTTGCATCTTTAAACATTTTAATATAACTTGCTTCTTTAGCAGTATCTGATACATAGTAAATTGTTTTTTGATATTTATCATCAGTTATATTTTTTACGTAATCATTAATTGATGTATATTCATCATTTATAGTTTTAAATAAAATACAATCTTTAACTTTATCATAGAATGAATCATTTCTAATACATCCAAATTTAATAAATGTATTTAATGTATTCCAAAGTTCTTTATATTTTTCTTCATCATTTTTCTTTTCTTCTTTTAATTTATCTGCAACTTTTTTAATTATGTAAGAAGAAATTTTCTTAACATATTCATCTGATTGTAAGAATGATCTTGATACGTTAAGAGGAAGTTCTGGACAATCAATTGCTCCTTTTAATACTAATAAGAAATCAGGAATAACTTCTTTAATATTATCAGCAACATAAACTTGATTACAATATAATTTTACTTTACCTTCATTAAGTTCATAGTCGTGTGTGAATTTAGGGAAGTATAAAACTCCTTTTAGTTTAACAGGGTAATCCATATTTAAATGAATCCAGAATAATGGATTATTAATATCTTCAAAGTTTGTATGATAGAAAGAAATATAATCATCGTCATTACATTCTTTAGGATCTTTCATCCAAACTGGCATGAATTCATTTATTAATTTCTTTTCTTCATCTTTATCACTAGTATAAGAAACAGTAATAGGATAAGGCATATAGTTACAATATTTTTCAAGAACATTTATCATTCTATTTTTATCTAAATATTCTTTACCTTCATCAGAAACATGAAGTGTAATTTCTGTACCTCTATTTTTCTTAGTACTATTTTTCATTTTAAAATCTGTATCACCTGAACATTCCCAGTGAACAGCTTTAGCATCATCTTGATATGATAAAGAATCAATTTCAACATTTTCACTAACCATAAAGCAAGAGTAGAAACCAAGACCAAAATGTCCAATGATAGAATTATCTTCATTATCACCTTGATGCATTTCCATAAATTCTTTAGCTCCACTAAAAGCAATTTGATTAATGTACTTATCAATTTCTTCACTAGTCATACCAATTCCGTTATCGATAAATTTAATAGTGTTATTATCTTTATCAATTATAACTTCAATATGAAAATTTTCATTTTCATCTTTAGGTGTATAATCGCCAAGATCTTTTAATTTTTTTAGCTTTGTAATAGCATCACTACAGTTTGAAACAAGTTCTCTTGCATAGATGTCTTTTTCATTATAAAGCCATTTTTTGATAATTGGAAAAATGTTATCTGAATTAATAGATAGTTTTCCTGTTTGCATAATTAAGCCTCCTTATATCAAAAAATAAATTTATTGCACGTTTTAATATTAGTATACTAATTAATAAAGTCAAGAGTATAAGTGGTATAATGAATCCTTTATTGACTATATCCCAAGGTTGTGATAATATAGCGGGGTAACTATAGTTGATGTACATTTTTACATTATGGAGGAGAGAATATGTTTACAAGAGCTAAAATGTGGGACGTGATTATTACGTTATCTGCAATATCTTTGCTATTTCTCGAATTATGTTATGGTGAAAATGAACTCGTACTAGGTGTTAGCGTGATTGCTATCTTTTCGGTAGGCAATTTTCTCCTTAGCATTTATAATAAGACAGCTTTAAGCTGGGCATTCACTACTTGTTTAGGTGCTGTATTGCTAGGAGGAACATTTTATCTTGGAGGAATTTATGTACTTAGCTTATATGTAGGATGTGTACTTTTTGAAATATCTATATATCTGGCTATGATACGTCCAAGTATTACCGCTTCATCTGATTGCGAATTACTTTTCTCCAAAGCAGCAGCAGTATTTTCGTTCGCAATGGGCGTATGCTGCACACAATATGCTCTGCCAAATAGTGATGATAAAACAGAATTTATTCTTTTTATCTTGTTTTTGACAGTGGTAATAATGTCACTTGCTAACATTGTCTCAAGACATGTTAATGGACCTGAAGGTTATTTCTAAGAAAGAAATAAGTGACTAAAATAACTAAAAAAATAAAAAATACTCTTACTTTTTGTAAGGGTATTTTTTTGTTTTTTTATATGTATTTTTATAGATTTTTATTTTTATCCTACTATAATTATAATAAGGATAAGTAAATTTTATTATTGATAAAAAATCTAATATTTTTTACTATGAAATCAAAATAAAAATAATAAAAAATGAAAAAGGAAAATAATATGAGCAATTATTATATGAATGGTGAAGGATTCGATAATACATCGAATGCAGAAATAAAATATAACAAAGGTAAAAAGAATTTTAAAATTGCAATTTTGATTACAATAATAGTATTCATAATTGCATTAGCAGTAATATTGCTTCTTTTAAATAAAAAGAAAGAAGAAATTGTAGAACCTATGATTGAACTAATTCCAATAACACAACACGTAGTTGTTGAAAGTCCAGAAGAATTATATCAAGATAGAAAACAAGTACTAGACTATCATGCAAAGATTAGACAGCAAAGAGAATTATTATTTGGCTATGAAAAAAATAATTTTAATACATCAAAAAAATTTTTTAATAATTCAAATCTAGAAATTTACACAGATGGAACATATTATGAATATGAATTATATCGTTTTAATGGTGAGTATTCAGAAAAGAGTATTATAGGAAAAATTGATTTAACACAATTTAATATGTACTTTGAAGAAATAAAAGAATTATTATCAACTAAATCAAGTTTTGAAATGGATGATCATGCATTATATGATAATGCAAATGTAGCTGTTAGATTTGGAGAAAATGATTATAGATTGTTAAGACTAAATGATCCAAAAGATTATGAAGTTGCAGAGAAGTTTTTAGAAGTCATTGAAAATTCTGAAAAAGAAGTTATACAAGATTATTTAATTGAACAATATGAATAATTTAAAATCAAAGATAAAAAATAAAAAATATTTATAAAAATATTAGGAGAAAAAATGAAACTCAAAAAAATAAAAAGACTAGTAACATTTGGTTTGGTTATTTCAATGTTACTTATGCCTAACACATTGGCAAGAGGTGAAGGAGTTAGTGAATATTTTATGTATCCATTTAGACCAACCACACAAATGCCCAAATTAATATCTGAAATGTATAATAGAGATGGATATGTTAGTGTATCACATGGCTGGCATACAGGTTGGGATATTAAACCACAAACTAGTGACGAAACAATTGTTATGTGTGCAAGTGGAACTGTAATTGTTAATAAAGTTGATAGCGGAGATCCTACAAAAGGATATGGGTATTATGTAGTAATAGAACATCAACTTGGAAGTGATTTGGTTATTAATGGTGTTAATTATGGTAATAAACTTTACACAGTATATGGTCATATGAAAGCCTTAAGTAATTTACAAGTTGGTTCGAGTTATGCTCAAGGAACTGTAATAGGAATTATGGGGAGCTCTGGAGCAAGTTCAGGACCTCACTTACATTTAAATATTGGTTCGACAAAGACAGGAGGTAAGTTCTCAAATTTAAAAGAGTATGGTAAGGGTGTTCTTCCAAATGGTAGAACATCTCATGGTCTTCCTTGTTATAGCATTATGTGTACAACTTCTGATGAAACTGAAGCAGCATTCACATTAGATATTATATATGGACTTGATATTCTTCAACCAGAAAATATTGAAATTCCTCCAGATACTTATCCTGAAGAACAAGAACAAGAACAAAATCAAGAGGAAGAAGAGGAAGAGGAAGAAGAGGATGAAGAAGGAAATCCAACTCCTCCAAATCCAGGAGATACTCCACCAGTTATAACAGACCCAGGTGATACACCAGTTGATCCAGGAGATGGCGATGGCGATGGTGAAGAAGAAGAAGATCTTGAACATCCAGGTAAAGAAGGAGTTGATGATCCAGCTCCAACAAAAAGACCACCAGCAAATGGTGATAAATTTATTCGTGGTGAAACAGGAATTACAGATAAAGAAGATATAATTAGAGAGTTAGAATCAGATGGTGAATTAACTGATTACGGAAATATTGAAACAATAGAAGATGCAACAAATAATATTTTACTTGTTTCAAATACATTCTCAAAAGTAATAGGTGCAATTATGTTATTCGTTGGTGTTCTAACTTGCGGATTTAAAATCTTACTAGCAAGAGGAGCAGCAATGAAAGCAAGAGAAGCATTACTAAGTGGTATCGGCGGCGTTGGTGTCGGCTTTATAATTATTGGTAGTGCAATGGTAATTGTACAAATTCTTATGAATTTTATGACTTAAAAATAAATTAGAAAAATAAATTTTGAAAATAAAAAAATATATAAGGAGTAAAAATGAAAGAAGGACTAAAAGCTATCATATGGCTTATTGTAGGACTAGAATTATTACTTGTTATGTTTATATTATTTAGTAAGTTCTTAACTAATGAAAAAGTAAATTTAGATTTAGATGAAGAAGAACAAGAAGAATTAAATAATATAATAATGCCAACATTTACAAAGAGTGATATTACAGATGAAATTTATAGAACAATTTATAATGTATCATTCATTGAAAATAATGACATAACAATTGAAGATTTAAGTTACCTAGAAGTGACATATTATGATCTTGATGGTAACAAACATATTGGTGATATGATAGTAAATAATAAAGTAGCTGATGAAGTACTTTTAATATTTAAAGAATTATATGATATTAGATATCCTATAAATAAAATTTCATTAGTTGATAATTATAGAGCTGTAGATGAAGATTCAATGAGAGATAATAACTCATCAGCATTCAACTATAGAGCAGTATCAGGAACTAATACATTATCTAAACATGCATTAGGATTAGCAATAGATATTAACCCTCTATACAATCCATGCGTAACAAATGGAACGGCATCTATTAAAGAAAGCGAAAAATATATTAATAGAAAAAATTATTCACTTGGTATGATCCAAGAAGATGATGATTGTGTAAAGATATTTAAAAAATACGGTTGGACATGGGGAGGTGATTGGATTAATCCAAAAGATTACCAACACTTCGAAAAAACAATTGATTAACAAATATTAAGGAGAACAAAAAATGAAAACACTTAAAAAAATATTAGTTGGTATGTTAGCATTTTGTTTTGTGTTTCTAGCATGTAGCATAAATGTAAGTGCGGCTTGGTCTGTAACTATTAGTGAAACTACCTCAAAAAGAGGCATAGATTATGATTTTGATAACGAATTTGGAAGAGATAATGATATGCAAAAGATAACTAAAATGTATTTCAAAGGAGATATGGAAGCTAGTAACTTTAAAATATCAAATGAAGATTATGAAGTAGTTTCTGATTTATATGGAGTTCAATGGTACAAAATTACAGTTACTAAACCGAGCAGCTCTTTTAAAGAAACAAAAAAATTATCACAAATTATTCGATATATCGCTAGTGATGGAAAAGAATATGAAAGGGATTATGAATTTGAATTAGAAGTTATTTATAGTCCACCTGGAGATAATACATATGATAGTGAACCTGATAATAATATTGATGATGGAATATCTTATGATAAAGAAATAAAATTTAATCAAATAAAAGATAATTCGGAACATACATATACTCAACAAATAAGTTTTTTAAAAGGTGACAATTATAGAATTAAAGAAGTAAAACATATTACTACT
This sequence comes from Clostridia bacterium, assembly GCA_024407775.1. Taxonomy (GTDB): domain Bacteria; phylum Bacillota; class Clostridia; order Lachnospirales; family JAKSVV01; genus JAKSVV01. Next base: position 3,871 of record JAKSVV010000057.1, on the reverse strand, counting down.
GAAGGATTATCAGCATCAAATAAATTTTCAACTTCAGGTGGGTTTACTATTTCTTCATCTGGAACTGGAAATTATGCAATGAAAATGAAAGTAACTAATACTTCTGCAGCATTTGTTGAAACAAAAAGTTATAACTTAGTTGTTACTTTTTTACTTAAAGATGGTTCAACAATGGTTAAAAAATTTCCTCAAACTTTAGTTGTGGATTTTATTGGCTTACCTGATTCGGGAAATGTAACATATGATGAAAATTTATTTACATATGGACCAAATGATTATACAATAACAATTAATCATCCATCAACATCTGCAACTGTAGAATATCCTATTAATTCTAAGGGTTCACATGACGCGAATGACCCAGTTCAAAAAATAACAAAAGTAGAATATACAATTAAAGATAATAGAGCTTTTTCTATTACAAGTCAATCATTTAGTAATATAGATAATTATGATGCGAATAATAAAATTACAGTTAAAGTAGATACTAATGAAATGACTGATAGTTTTGACATGGATGAAGATGCAGAATATAGAATTACTTTTAAAGGTAAAGATGGAGCATCTCATGTTGTAATTCATAAAGCAAAAATAAGAGTTATATATAATAAAAATAATACAACAACTCAATCAAATGATGATTTATTATTTAGTATAACGCCACAAAAAGAAACTGTTGAATTTACAAATAATAGACAAGTAAAAGTATATGTAAATAAAAAACCAGGATCTCCTGTTGATTCAGTATCAAATGTAAATTTCACATCTATTCCTACATCTTCTAATTATGAACTTAAATCAGTAACATATCATTCAACAGGTTCAGGAAATGGATATATTACATTTACTGTTGTAAATAATAATGTTGATGAAGCATGGGAAGAAGTACTTAACTTAGTTGTTAAAGTTGAATTTAAAACTAATGGTCAAGATAAAACAAATGAACTTCCTTATGAACTTACACTTAGATATAATAAAGATGGTGCATTAGATCAAGATGATGATGCAGATGATGACGATAGCGATGGAGATGATGTAACACTTTATGGAGATCCAGATGATTTATCAAGAATACTTGATGTAAATGATGGAGTAGGTAAAGTTGTTTATGACTTTGCATTATTAGTAGCAGCTATCTTAACATTCCTTGGAATAATGTGGGTAGGTGTTAACATCGTAATGGCAAGAGCAAACGGAGAACAAAGATCAAGTTCAATGCAAGGACTTATGTACATAGTAATTGGTATAATTATTTTAGATATCGTTCTTGTACTTTATGGATTATTAGGAGACTTAGTAGGAGATCCAGAAAGTGAAGTTGATCAGCTTGATGTAACTGTTGTCGGTGGAGATGAAGATTAATATTAATAAATAAAAAATAATTTTAAAAAAATAATTTTAAAAACAAAAAAATAGAGAACATTTGTTCTCTATTTTTTTGTTTAAAAAACTTTAAAATAATTTTTTTCACTTTATAATATTATATAGTAGGAAAATTAAACACATAAATGTTAAGGAGAACAAAATGAAAATAATTAAAAAAATATTAGTAGGAATGCTTACATTTGTTTTTACATTTTTATTATGTGCTAATGTAACAAACGCTGCTGATAAAGTAAGTGCGGGATCAAATGTACATTTAAGCACAAGTGCAGCACAAGATTCCATTACTACTTCAGTTAATTATGATAGTAGCCAAGTAGAAGAAATTACATATTTACTTGTGACAGAAAGTGAAACACCTTCAAAGTTTCGAGTGTCACATGTTTATGATGCAAATAGTAATGCAAGCACAGGTCAAGCTAAAATAAAACAAAGTGTAACTATTACAGATACAAGTGCACCATTTACAGAAACAATTCATTATAAAATTTATGTTTATTATAATATTTTAGGTGGACTTGCTGAAGAGGTACATCTTGATCAAGCATTAACTGTTGAATATACTGGTGGAAGTAATCAAACAACTCAGTCAACACAGCCAACACAACCAACACAACCAACAAATGAACCATTTGAATTATCACCATCAAGACATACAATTGAATTTATAAATAATAAACAAGTTAAAGTTTTTGTTAATAAAAAACAAGGTGCAACTGTTGATTCTGTAGAACTAGTAGGATTCCAAACAATAGCAAATGATCCTAATGTTGATATAACACAAGGAACATATACATCAACAGGTAATGGAAATGGATACATGACATTCTCTGTTACTAATAAAAATGTTGATGAAGCTTGGGAAGAAACAAGAAACTTAACAATACAAATTACTTATAAGGTTGGTGGAGTAGAATATACATGTAACCTTCCTTATGAACTTATACTTAGATATAACAAAGATGGTGCATTTGATCAAACTGATGATGCAGATGATGACGATGACGATGTTGATGGAGATGATGTAACACTTTATGGAGATCCAGATGATTTATCAAGAATACTTGATGTAAATGATGGAGTAGGTAAAGTTGTTTATGACTTTGCATTATTAGTAGCAGCTATCTTAACATTCCTTGGAATAATGTGGGTAGGTGTTAACATCGTAATGGCAAGAGCAAACGGAGAACAAAGATCAAGTTCAATGCAAGGACTTATGTATATAGTAATTGGTATAATTATTTTAGATATAGTTCTTGTACTTTATGGATTACTAGGAGACTTAGTAGGAGATCCAGAAAGTGAAGTAGACGAGCTTGATGTTACTGTTGTCGGCGGAGATGAAGATTAATAAATAAAAAAATAATTTATAAAAATATAAAATAGAGAATTTTTAAAAAATAAGTTCTCTATTTTTTTATAAAAAATTTTCTAAAAAATTTTTATAAAAAATATATAAAAAATATATAAAAAATGTTGCAAATTTTATGACATTAGATATAATTTATGTAAACAAAGATAACTTAAATATTTTACTACATGACTTGAACTATTTTAAGTAAGGGGTGATTTTATGTCATTTGAAAATGATGTTGATCTTGATTTCTATAAGAAATTTCCTTTTGACCCTGCTAAAACTAGTGTTGAAGGTTTAGCAAAATGCTTCAACTACAGGGGAACATTACCACAAGTTGTAATAGATAAGATAGTAGATTCTTATGATGATAAGAGTCATAAATTTGCGAGCGTTGAAATTAGTGTTGATGATTTTTGCACTGGTTTTGAATCAAAACCTCAAGTTCCAAATAGTGAAATATTAGAAAGTATCCATGGTATATACAAAAAATTCTAGATATATCATGCAAAAATAGTATTAAAAAAACGGCTATAATGCTTTACTTTTAAGTAGAGATATGATATTATAGATATGCTGTAACTCAGACTAAGGATGGTTCCCGTCGTAGCCTTGGTTATTAGCTAATTATATTATTTATGGAGGGACAAAGATTATGATGACTAAAGAAGCTAAAGCTGAAATCGTAGCTAAATACGGAAAATCAGCTCAAGACACAGGTTCACCAAGAGTTCAAGTTGCATTACTTACAACAAGAATTTCTGAACTTACAGAACACTTAAAATCAAATCAAAAAGATTTCCATTCTAGAAGAGGACTTTACAAAATGATCGGTCAAAGAAGATCACTTCTTAACTACATCAAAAAGAACGATATCGAAGAATACAGAAGTCTTATTGCTGAATTAGATTTAAGAAAATAAGTAATAATTATAGCACCAATTTTGGTGCTATTTTTTTATGCAAAATCCTTGTATTTATCAATAGTATTGATACTAAAAAAACTTTAATTTTTTTCAATAAAATAGTGCAAATATAATTTATTTATGCTATTATCGTGTTATGTAAACTTTTTGTTTCGGGGGCGTAGCTCAGTTGGGAGAGCACCTGCCTTGCAAGCAGGGGGTCAGGGGTT
>JAKSVV010000056.1 GCA_024407775.1 Clostridia bacterium | reverse complement strand
TTTTGCATATTTTTCGGACTTTTTTAGAGCGATTTTGCATATTTTTCGGACTTTTAGTTTATACTCCTTCTTATATTCATGCTTATCTTCCCGTTTATCTTCACGTTTATCTTTAATAAAAAAATATTGCTAAGTAAGCCCTCTTATGATATAATCTGCCTAGCAAAATTTGCATTTAGATAAATGCACTCCTAATCATATAATAATTTTTATTATATTATTCATGAAAATTTAATACTAAAATCTTTTTTTGTAACTAATTAAATTGCAAAGTAACTAATTAACAAAGTAACTAAAGGGCTAACTAATCCATTAAATTGGGTACGAGGTGAATTTATGGCTAAAGAGAAAAAGGAAAAAGTAAAGAAAGAAAAAAAGGTTAGAGTAAAAAAGCAAAGAACTTTTATGGATATTGTCAAACTCTTTATTTTTATCCTTCTAGTAGTATTCGTTATAGGTTTCTTCATATTTAGATGGGGCGGTATACTTACAAGCAAGTTTCCTCCTATTTTTAGTCTATTATTTATGATATGTGTGAGGTAAAGGTATGGCAAACGAGAAAAAACAAAAGAAAGAAAAAAAGGTTAGAGTAAAAAAGCAAAGAACACTTTGGGGTAACATTAAACATTTTATTTTTATTCTGTGTTTAGTATGCGTAGCAGGGTTTTTTATATTTAGATGGGGCGGAATGCTCATTCATAAACTCCCTCCTATTGGCGGAATAAATAAAAGTATGTATGTTACTATCAATGGTAAAGAGCAATGGATAAATATCTATGGTAAGGATAAAGATAATCCAGTACTTCTTTACCTTCATGGTGGTCCTGGACAAGCTACTAGTACATTCGATTATGCTGTACTTAGAAAACTTAGTGACGTATATACTGTTGTCACATGGGATAATATTGCTTGCGGTAAAAGTGCTAGTGAAAAAACAAAATTCGTTACTATCACTAAAGATTCACTCATGGCTGATGGTAAAGAAATGACTTTATTCTTAATGGATTATCTTGATAAAGATAAGATATCTGTTCTTGGTCATTCATTTGGATCAATATATGGTGCTAATCTAGTACTTGATTATCCAGAGTACTATGATACTTTCATAGCTACAGCTATGATGCCTGATCCTTATGAAAACGAAGTTAAGTTTGTTGAATGTGCTAAAGAATGGTCTAAGGGTGATGCTAAATACACTAAGATGGCTGAGTCACTTAATGTAGATAATGTATCCGTATCATATGTTAATGCAAGAGAAAGTTTACTTGAAGCATATCACTATGATTACATGGCCGATGGATTTGGATTTAATGAAAAAGTTGTTATGCTTACAAATCCATACTATAAGCTTACTGAGATCTTAGGTTACACTAATAACATTCCTGGACCATGGTTTAACTTTATCTTAAGCCAGGACTTTAAGGATATGACTGTTAAAGCGAGAACTAATTATGAAGTAGGTTACTACAACATAAATGGTACAAGGGATTATCAGGTTAATCACGAACTTGCTGAAGCTTATTTTAATGAAGTAACAGCACCAAGTAAGAAATTATATATGGTTAACTCAACACACTATACACTTTTTACTAAACCAGATGATTTTAGTAACTATGTTCATGAAATAGCAGAAATTGAAAATGCTAGATTAGGAAGATAATAAAAACCAAAAAGTTTTTAAACAAAGTAAAAATACCTATAAGATTTCATCTTATAGGTATTTTTTTATTTATTATTTATCTAATTATTATTTATCAAGTAAATCAGGTCTTACTTCTTTTGTTTTAATAAGTGATTGTTCTCTTCTCCAGTCATCAACTGTTTTATGATCACCACTAAGTAATACTTCTGGCACTCTAAGTCCCATGAATTCTTCTGGTCTAGTATATTGTGGGTATTCTAGAGTATTGTTTTCAAAAGATTCATCCATATGGCTTTCTTCTTTATTTAGTACTCCAGGTATTAATCTTGCTATAGCATCCATCATAATACATGATGGTAGTTCTCCGCCTGTTAATACATAATCACCTATGCTTATTTCATCAGGTTTAAGTAATTCTATTATTCTTTCATCTATGCCTTCATAATGACCACATAAAATTGCTATGGCTTTATCTTCATCATTACATCTTGCTAGTTCTTTTACTACTTCTTGAGTAAATACTCTTCCTTTTGGTGAAGTATAAATTAAATGAGGTCTAATAATACTTTCATTATCTAAATCTATGACATCACTATCAGTTATATCACCAATATCTTTATTATTTAAATCACTAAGCACAGCTTTATATGTATCAAATATAGGCTGTGGTGTCATAAGCATACCCATGCCTCCACCATAACAATAATCATCTGTTTTAAGATGTTTATCATTAGTGTAGTCACGTATATTTAATACTTTAAGATCTATTAATCCTTTTTCTCTTGCTCTTCCCATAATAGATTCATTCATAATATTATCTATAAGTTCAGGGAATATTGTTAATACATAAAATTTCATAATAATTAAATTAAACCTTCCATAACATTTATTCTTATAGTTTTATTTTCTACGTCAACACTTAGTACTATGTCTTTAATATTTGGTACTAAGAAAGTTTTTTTATTACTCATAGTAACTTCAAATACATCATTAGCTTTAGTTGAATATACATCTGTTACTATACCTAGTACTTCATCAGTTTTATCATCTACTACTTTACAGTCAAATATATCTCTAATAAAATATTCATCTTCACCTAATTCTTCAGCATCTTCTTCATAGATTTCTAGTAGTTCATTTTTAAATCTTTCTCCATCATTAATAGAATCAATGCCTTTAAGTTTTAATAAGCAACATCCTTTATGAGGTCTAGCACTTTCTATTTCATATTTTTCTCCGCGAAGTAATACATAATCAAGTTCATTAAATCTATCTATGCTATCAGTTTCAGGGAACACTTTAAATTCACCTTTAATACCATGCATATTTATTATCTTACCGACAACAAAATTAGCCATACTAATATGTCCTCCATATATATTTTTTATTTTTATTTTATAAATATTTTTATCTAGTTATCTAGTTAATTATATCTAAATATCTAGTTAATTATATCTATAAAGAAGAAAGTTTGCAAGGACTTTGCAAACTTTCTCGTATAAAATAATTTTTAATTTTTCTAATTTAATTTTAAATTCTATAAGGATTTGTTTATATGTTACATGTCGTCACTAGTCATACCACCAAGTAGGTCTGATAATGACTTATCTGCAACATCAATTTCTTCGGCAACCATACCCATTTCTTGTGCTTCATATCTTCTCTTTTCTTCAAGTTCTTTAAGTAGGTCGTCCATTTCTTTATTTGTAAGTTTTCTATCTCTTTGTGGTGCTCCAAATAAATCATCTGGATCATCATGAGAAACTTTAACTGTATATACTTCTTTTTCTTTTTGCATCTTTTCTGCAACCTTCTTTTGTAATTCAGCAAGTTTTGCTTTCTTAGCTTCTAGTTCTTCTGGAGTATCAACATGTTCTGCTGGTGCTTCAGGAGCTGCTTGTTCAGGTGCAGGTGCAGGTTCAGGTGCTGGCGCTGGTTCTGGAGCAGGTGCTGGGGCTGGTTCAGGTGCAGGTGCTTCAGCTGGTTTTTCTTCAGCTGGCGCAGGTGCTGCTTCGCCATTTTCCTTAGCCATAGCTGCTTCCATTTTAGCTGCCATTTCATCTACTATAGAATTATTTTCTATACTTCCATCTTTATTATCTAATATTTCATCTAATCCTTCTGTATCAACCTTTGCTGATTTTAATTGATCCATAGCGCTTAGTTTTTCACCATTGGCTCCTTCAGCTGGATTATTTAAATCTATTTTTACTGCTTCTCTTTCAGGTTCTTTTTCTTGTTCTGCTGCAGCTAGTTTTGCTTGTTCTTCTTCCTGTGCTTTCTTAAATGCTTCAGCATCAAAATCAGGTTGTGTTACTTCTTCAGCTGGAGTTTCAGCTGGTTCTTCAGGTGCTCCAAATGCTAGACTTGGATCATCTTCGTTTACTATCTTTGATTGATCTACAGCTGGTTCTTCCTTAACTGGTTCAGGTGATCCAAATGCTAAGCTTGGGTCATCTTCATTAACTATCTTAGTTTGATCTACTGCTGGAGTTTCTTTTACTAACTCAGGTTCTGGATCATTTAAGTTTTCTTTTGCTTTTTCTTCTTCAGCTAATTTTTCTAGTTGTTCATCTTTTTCTCTTAAAGCTTTTTGTACTTTTTCATCAACATCATCTAGTTCTTCTTCTGTTAAATCTTCTATCTCTATTTCTTCTAGATCTTCGATGTCTTCCATTATTCTAGTACTAGATGCTTTTATCTTTGTAAGTTCACCTTCAACTTTATTAAATAGTGAACCATATTTCTTATTAATAATAGTTCCAAATGATAACCATAGTACAAATACAAATAAACCAAATAGTACAACATTAATAATTGATACTAAAATAATTGTTGCAATGCTATTTGTAATTACTTTATCTACATAAGATATGAATAGGATATTCCACATGTGGTTATCTTCTATCATAACTGGTATCATTACTAAATATTTATCATGTAACATATCACTAGAACCTGCGTTATAAGAACTCATAATTCCGCTTTCAATGTTATCATTAATATATTCTAGAACTTTCTTATTACTATTTCCTTTAAATAGTTCTGATACACTAACATTAGTAAGTGATTTATTAGAACTACTAATAATGTTTCCTAGTTTATCTGTTACTACAAATTCTGATGCTAATGATTGACACTTAGAAGAAATTTCTTCTCTCATCTTATTAACATCAATGTCTATTCCTATTACACCTTCAAAGTAACCATTAATAACAATAGGTACAGTGTATGTACATGTTGTTACTTCAACTCCATTATATGTGTTTTTAAGTGGTTTTGTCATTTGTGGAGTTTTAGTAAGCATTACTTTCATATAACTCTTTTTGTAATCAAGAGTTTTTAATCTATCTAGATTTGTTTCAAAAGTAGATCCATTTGATTTGTAAATAAATTTATTAACACCTTCTTGGATATTACCTTCTTTAACAATAAAATCTCTTTCATCATCTTCATCTTTAATAGTTTCATTTTCTTCAAGCATTTCTAGTGCTTCATCAGCTTCTTTATCACTAGATACGAAATCAATTTCATCAGTGATTTCATTGATTTCTTCATATTCAGTTTTATCTAGCATAACAAATGCACCAAATATTTTTTCATCCTTAGAAATTAATTCATTAAGTAGGTTAGTAACTTGGCTAGATGACATTTTAGATCTCATGTCTTCATCGCTTATTAAGTTAGATATAAATAATAATGAATCTGTTATGTTTTCTATTTCTTCTTCAACACTTATTGATACTAAGTTTGCTTGATCTTTGGCATTAACTAATTGATTATCATAATGTTTAAATAATACAGATATAACTATAGCTGAAATACCTATAACTAAACATAAACCAATAAGTAAAAATACATAGCCTATTTTCTTTTGCCAAACAACATTTTCAAATTTTAAATTAATATTCATTTCCTATCCCCTTAAATTAATTTCTAATTTCCTTACTACTATTATGAAACTATATTTTTTAATGTCAATAAAAGAATCAATAATTTTTGTTGATTTTATCAAAGTTTAAGATAGATTTAGGTGTGCATTTTTTAAGTGAGTTTTTAGGGGTTATTAAGTGTATTTTTTAAGACTATTTTTTAATAAAATTTATATGACATTTTTATCAGACGTTAGTCATAGATAAGGTGAAAATAATATAAAAATAATTCAAAAATATAGTTTTAGTTTACATAACTAATATTATGTTAATATTAGTTATGTATTTATATATATTTTACATTTTTTACAAATAAGTATTTACTAACTACTACTCTCATGATATAATCACGATTATCTAAATGACAATTTATTAACATTGTTTTTTTGCATCTTCTAAGATGTACTAATCGGAGGTTGGTGTTATGACCAGAGATTTTGAGATTAATGAGTTTGTTGTAGTCGATTTCGACTGGAAGGATTTTAAGAAGAATCATAAGCTTATCATTGCTACTATCACCGGTATTGAGACTCGTGAGATTAAAAAGGACGGTATCGTTCTTAAGCCAAAGGTATATACTGCTACTGCTCTTAAGCATAGTGAGCTTTATAAGTATGATCCAATCAATTTGGAACATATCTTCTGCAGCGTAGATGAGTTTAAGAACATTATTGCAAACCTTGAAAAGAAGGTACGCTATGATGATGAAGACCTGGAGCTTCTTAAGAACATGGGATATATCCTTCTTATGTAATTCATTAAGACAACTTTATAAAGAAAATAAAAAATGAGCCTTATGGCTCATTTTTTTATTTTCTTTATTTGTTATTTTTAATAATATCTTTAAGCATCTTTCTCTTCTTTTGTCTTGTCATTTCAACAAGTCCAAGTTTAGTCATACCTAAGATGTTAACTTTAATTTTATCTTCCTTAGTAAAGTCTTTTAATGCTTTTAATAGTTCTTTATTATGTTCTTCATCTTTCATATTTATAAAGTCTACTATAATTATTCCTGATATATTTCTAAGTCTTATTTGTCTAGCTATTTCTCTTGCTGCTTCCATGTTTACTTTAAAGCTAGATTCTTCAATTTCTTTTTTGCCTTCACACTTATTACTATTTACATCTATGACTGTTAGAGCTTCAGTGTGTTCTATAATTATTTGTCCGCCACTCTTTAGCCATGCATATCTACCTAGTGCTTTTTTAACTTCATCTTCAACTTTAAATGTATCAAATAAATTCATATTAGTAGATTCATTAAATACTTCTACTATCTTGCTATCTAGTTTGTAGCTATCCATCTTTTTAGTCATCTTACTTGCTAAGTCTTCTTTATCACAAATAATCTTACTAATAGATTTATCATAGAATTCATTAATAACTATATCAGTAATATTTTTTTCATATATACATCTTGGCATCTTATCTTTTTTATCTAGTTTAAATTCTTCAAATTGTTTTTCAATGTCTCTGTAGTTACTAAGTAAATCTCTAGCATCATTAATAATGTCTGATAGATCTTTACCTTCACCTTCTGTTCTAACAATAAGACCCATGTTAGAATCTAACTCTATGTTTTCTTTTAAACCTTTTCTTATATCATCTATAAGAGACTTATTAAAATCATTACTAAACATAATATCACTCTTTGGTTTATTCTTATCTGAGTGATTAACAATTAGTACTACATATCTACCAACTAGTGATATGTTTTTAGAAACGCTAACACCCTTAGTGTCAGTATCATCTCTAATAACTTGTACTAAAACTTTTTCTCCTTCAAGGGGTAATTTATCAGTGTTATCCTTAGACATATATGCATTCTTATCTAGTGATATATCTATGAATACACTATCATATTTTCTTACACTATCTCTTACTATACCTAGATATATGTTATCTATAGTATTTTTATTTTTACTATCATCAATGTAGTAATCAACTAGTTTATTATCTTCAAGAAGTGCTACTTTATTATATCTAAGTCCAGAACTAACTAAAATATTCTTCAAGTATTATTCCTCCTTTCTATTTATTTGTTTAATTAGTTAATTAAATAATTAGTTAATAAATTATTATATATATTTTTAAAAATGAAGTTAGTTATGATTAATATTCATTAATCATTACTAACTTCATTATTTAAGAAATCTTTTGTATTATCTAGTTCATTATTAATTATATCTATATCTTCAATTTCTTTGGCTATTTTCTTTAAAACATTTTTATCTCTAGTTTCAAATAATAGTTCTTCTTCATTTTCATCACATTCACTGTAATGTATATCTCCAAACTCTGGTATTAAAGTAATAGAGTTTAATGGGTAACCTTTTTTAATTACCTTACTAGCATTACTTGTTAGTACTGCATCTTTTGTTACATCAAAACTCTTTATAACATTGCCTTTATAACAGATGTTTACATTATCTATTAATTTAGCACTAGCTGTTCCTCCAAGACCTTCGACAATGTTTGCGTAGTATGATACTGCTTCACTATCTGATAGTTCCTTAGATTCCATAATGCCATCACTATTTAATACACTAACCATTTTATAGTTAGCACCTGGTTGATTGTCTTCACTTAATCCTTCAATGTATAATGATTCATTAACTGATACTGTTACCATATCTAAGTTATTAGAAAAGCTAATAGCATCATCAATGCTTCCATCATTCTTAACTTCAAATTTAACTTTATCACTAATACTAGGATCATTAATACTTACAAATTTAATATCTTTGCTTTTTAATTTAAATCCTGTTTCATAAAAATCTTTTTTACTTTTATCATTAGTAGTAAATAAAATCTTCATAAGTCCTCCGTAAGTCTTATAAGTAACGCAAAAAAGCGTACGTTCATTTTATCATCATTTCCACATTTTGTCAATACTTTCATGTTCTTTATGCCTTATTCCCTATTTTTATTGGTATAAATAAGTTTAAATAACAAACTGGGATTTTTCAAATTCTAAATAAGCCTAATTTTTATGCCTACAACACCATATTGCATTTGTTCATCTTTTGAATAATATTGATTCATATCATCTGGAGATGCCATAGAAACGTCATTCTCTGTGTATCCACATTCAAGCAATGGCAATTTCTTGTATAGCTCCTCAAAAGAGTTAAATACAAACATATTCTCTACCTTTACTCTCAATAAATCATTATCATCATCCGTATTGACAAATGTAATTCTATCTCCATTTGAAATACTTTTTCTTTTTTCATCATACAAACGAAGTTCTATTGTTTTCTTACCATTTCTAATCATTTCAAATGGAGATGGTGCTAATTTCATTATATGTTCTTTCATTATTTTCACCTTTTACAAATTCTAATTTTATAAATTATTTATTTACATATTGTATTCATAATTACGTTTACCATTATTTCTTTTTCTTCTGGTTTTGATTCTGCAATCATAATTGTAAGTGCCACTAATGTGTGATCATCTATTAGCTTTTCGCCATTATTAAATAATGCATTATTTTTATCTAAGAAGTATAAAAACATTGTTGCTGCGATTCTCTTATTACCATCGCTAAAGCTATGATTTTTAGTTACAAAATAAAGCAAGTTTGCTGCTTTTTCTTCTAATGATTCATATACATCCTTACCATTAAAACTTTGATATATATTTCCTATGCTTCCTTTAAAAGAATCATCTTTTTCATTACCAAAAAGAGTAGAAGTTTCATTAAATTTCATACTATCTATTACTTTTCTGCATTCTTCATATGTAAGTACATATATATCTTTAGTTCCTTTAGGTTTTTTCATTCTTTGATAATCATAATCATCAAGCAAGTCTAAAGCTAGAGAATATTTTTCTACTACAGATAAAACTTGTTTTGCATCTAAGTTATTTTCAACTTTTTTCATAATTCGTATTACTTCTCCTAATTGTTTCATACGATTATTATTTACAGCATAACCTTTAATCATGTATTCCTTAAGAACTTTTGTGGCCCATTTTCTAAATATAACACCATTATTAGATTTTACTCTATATCCAACTGATATAATCATATCTAAATTATAATGTTCAACTAATCTTTCAACATATCTTTCTCCTTCTTTCTGAACTATCGCAAATTTTGCGACAGTTGAATTATTTAATTCTTCTCTTAAAGCATTGGCAATGTGTTTACCAATTGTCTTAACATCTCTATCAAATAATTCTGCCATTTGGTTACGATTTAACC
>JAKSVV010000055.1 GCA_024407775.1 Clostridia bacterium | reverse complement strand
GAACTGTTTTTTCATGATAGTCATCAGTTGTTCTAATAAATTTATCATAACTTGTGTTCATTGTATCCCAAATTTTTCTTACTTCACCAGAGATTTCATCAACGTGTTGCTTTGGTGTTTTACCAGCTTCTATTGCTTGTTGTTGAATTTTTTCTCCGTGTTCATCTGTTCCTGTCATAAAATAAACGTCAAAACCAGCATATCTTTTGTATCTAGCAATGGCGTCAGCAAGAACTATTTCATAAGTGTTACCTATATGAGGTTTTCTTGAAGTATACGCTATTGCTGTTGTAATGTAATACTTTTCTTTTTCCACTTATATCATCTCCCTTTAATTTTTTATAAAATCAAGTTTATCACAACTAATTGTAACTTGCAACTAAAAAAATAAATAAATTTGTTGAATTTATGAGGGTTTAATTAATATCACAAACAAAAAAGCAGCAAAAAATATTTGCTGCTTTTTTAGGTTGTCAAATTATTTAATTTTTTCAATTCTTTCTTTTAAATTCGAAAGCTGAGTTTTGTTTATGGTGCGTTCCTGGTACGCATTTTCACAATTTCTGATTAAATCACATTTCAGTTTCTCTTTACGAAAATCAATTGTAGCATCATCTCGATTTACGAGTTTAACAGTACGATCTTCATCTGCTGCAAAGCATAATTTAAGATTACACTTACATGATTCGTTAATAAGATTGAGCATATCATCACAAAACTTAGTAGCCTTCGTATTGTTTTTCTTGATTACCTTGAAATAGGAAATTACTTCATCAATTTCCTCTGTCAAGAAAATCATATCCCATACACCATGAAATTTAATAATCATAGCAATACTCCTTAGGCCTTAGCCTCCAGTGCGTCATAAAGATCTTTAATCTTCTTATCTGACGAAAAGTAATACTTGTCAAAGTCTCCCTGATAATACTTAAGCTTTTCACCGCTAAGAATCTTATAAATTATTCTTTCAATATCATGCTGAAAACTCTTAGTATTATTAAGAATTGTAAAGCCGCAAAACCATTCAATTGGAACATATCCTTCCTGATCAATTTTCTTCATAGTTGTTGCAACTTCGTTCTCAAGAACGTTACAAGGGGTTACATAAAAAATCTGTCCATCCAGATTTACTTTAGCAATTGTTATTTTCTTCATATACACCTCATAATTTTTGCTATACAAGTTTGCTAGTTACATTAATTTTTTGACCTCCTATTTAAATAAAAAATACGCATCTTTTTATTAATTGCGCAATTAATTTTAAGGACATTATATAAAAAATGTCTTAAATAGTCAATAAAAAGTTTCCAATTTTTGTATATCAATAACATACTTGAAAGTTCATAAATAAAGGTATTAAAAAAAGTAGCCAAGGCTACTTTCTCTTCTTTTGAATATTATAAACAATATTTGTTCTTGTATTTCTAGGTAAGAATCTTTCAAAGAACACAGCTGTTTTATATCTCTTTCCTTGAATAACAACAGGTTTTGTATTAGTTAGAGATTTTTTGAATATATCTTCTGCTACAAATCTAGGTGATTTCATAGATTCTTTCTTTATTTGATTTTTATTTGCACTTGTCTTTTCTAAGAATTCAGTTCTTGTTGGACCTGGACAATATGCAAATACATTAACATTTTTCTCTTTTAATTCTTTATTAAGTGCTTCCGTAAATGATAATACATATGCTTTTGATGCATAGTAATTGCTCATTAATGGACCTGGTTGGAATGATGCAGTTGATGAAATATTAATAATAGTTCCACCACCTTGCTCAATCATTGCATTTGAATAAGCATGACATAGTTTAACAACTGATAAAACATTTAAATTAATAATTTCTTCTTCAGTATCAAGATTTGCTTTATGAAATTCACCAAAGCTTGCCATACCAGCATTATTAATTAATATATCAACTCTTAAATGTCTAATTGCATTATATAGTACATCTGCGCTATTTGATTTAGCTAAGTCCATACTTATAACTCTAACATCAACTCCAAATGCACTTTCTATATCTTTCTTTAAATGATCTAATTTATCATTTCTTCTTGCAACTAAAATTAAATCATACCCATTTTTACCATATAGCTTTGCAAGTTCAAAACCAATACCTGAACTAGCTCCTGTTATTAAAACTCTTTTCTTACTATTTGTATTTTCCTTCATACACTCACACCTTTAATTATTTTGTTTTCATACTACTTGTTTTATAATTCATATTTAAAGTAGTATATTTATAAAGTTTTTCATCTTTGCATTTATTAATAACATCAGTATATATGTCATTAAAAACATTGTTTTCCATTATGCCAAATCCAAAATTTATATCTTCTTCATTAATTAAATTACCTGTTTCTTTATCAAACATCATGATAAAAGATTTAGTAACTTTAGTTCCATTATCGTTACAGAATAAATCTGCTCTAATATTATATGTATCATCTGTGCAATAATCTGATTCAAATTGATTTGTTAAAGTAACTTGATATGTTTTCTTATCATACTTCTTACTTTCTTTTTCGCTAATTTCTTCAACCTTAAATGGATCATTTGTTTCGATTACTTTAGGCATTTTAGGTTTTGAAATTAATAACCCAATAAGACCAAGACCAACAACAGTTCCTATTACGATAAGTAATACTTTCCATGCTTTCATATAATACCTCCATAAAAAAAGTCTCAATATACTATTGAGACCTAAAAGATTATTTATTAGATTAATGTGATTTTTATCTGTAGTCTTATCTTGACTACATGTATATATTACTCTTTCAAACTTAATTATTTCTTAAGTAATATATTATTTATAAAAATATTTAATCTTTATTATCTCAATAAATTATTACTCAACAACTTGAGTATCTTCATTATTAATTTCTACAATAAGAGCATCAAGATTCTTTTCAAGCAATACATCAAGAGCAACTACATTGTCATTTAAAGATTCATCGTTAACAATCTTCCATGTTCCATCTTCTTTTTTATTCAATGTAATTATGCAAGGTGTCTTTCTTGTGTATGCATTAGTTTTAGAAAATTCATCTCTTAAATAATTTTCATATTCGAATAAAATTGATTCGTATGTTTCTTTATTAAGATCTATACCTTCATCTTTTTTATTTCTAATTAGGCTATTTATCATTCTATTTATATCATATCTCTTAAGTTCAACTGTACATGTTGCTGTGTTATCTAATATAGCAACTTGATTTATAGCAAGTTCAAAACTAGATAAATAAGTTTTAAAGAATGAAAAACCTTTATTATATTCAACCATATATTTTAAACTATTTGCTTCATCTACATAAGTTGGTTCATCAAGTAATAAATATGCTTCTTCATATTTTGCATCTTTAAGATCATTAATAAATTCATTAAGAACATCTGAAACTTCTCTTTGAACTTCAAGTGAATCTGCTATTTTTAAATCTTCTTCATCAGCATATTCCATTTTAATTCTATCAGCTTCAGCTTGGTCTATTTCATCTGGATTAGGTGTAATAAGTTCTAAGTAATCTGTATATGATCCATTGCATATAGGAAGGAAACACATTATTACAAGTGTTATAACTAGTAAAACTGTGAATACTTCAAGATAATTTTTATATTTTTTCATTTCTAACTTCCTCTCAAAAATAATTTTAATACTATTAAAATTATAGTCAATAAATACATCGTCTTTTCATTTTATAAACTTAGTAATTTTGAGAAATTTAGTAATAAAAAAAATAGCGCAAAGCGCTATTTTTTTATGCAATTATATCATCATGATTTTCTTGTCTAATCATGTCGAATTTTGATACAGGTTCATCCATATGAATAGTTAAAATTTGTTCTGGATGAGGTGCTTCTGTTACAGCATTACCGTTTTCATCTTTCATATCACTAACTACAAATTCAAATTCTCTACCATCCTTAGTCATCATTTCAAGTTTATCACCTAATAAGAATTTATTTTTTTGCATAATTGTAGCAGTTTTTGTTTCTTCATTCCAATCAAGAACCATTGCAGTATAATCATAATCTCTTATATAAGATGCTGTTTCATAATTTTGATCTTCTTCAGTTGGTCTATCATAGAAGAATCCAGTTGTGAAATCTCTGTAACTTGCTTTTTTAATCATTGATAAATATCTATCAAAGTTTGCTTTATATTTTTCTTTATCTTCGAAGTAATCATCAATGGCTGTTCTATATGCTCTAATAACATTAGCAACATAATATTCAGTTTTCATTCTTCCTTCAACTTTAAAACTATCAACTCCAGCTTCAATTAAATCATCAATGTGTTTAATCATACATAAATCTTTTGAGTTGAAAATATATGTTCCTCTTTCTTCTTCAACAACAGGTAGATATACTCCTGGTCTTGTTTCTTCAACAAGATGATATTTCCATCTACAAGCATGAGCACAGTTACCTCTATTTGCGTCTCTCTTTGTGAAGTAGTTAGAAAGTAAACATCTTCCTGAATAAGAAATACACATAGCACCATGTACAAAACTTTCAATTTCAATATTAGGTAATTTAGCTTTTATTTCTTTAATTTCTCTAATTGATAATTCTCTTGCTGGAACTACTCTAGGTGCGCCAAGTTTATTCCAGAATTCTATACTCTTCCAGTTTGTTGTGCTTGATTGAGTACTAATATGTCTTTCAAGATTTGGTGCAACTTCACCTGCTATTGTAAAAATACCAGGGTCAGCAACTATAATAGCATCAACATGAACTTCATATAGTTTTTTAATATATTCATCTATTCCTGTTAAATCATCATTATGAGCTAAAATGTTTACTGTTACATAAACTTTTTTACCTCTTTCATGAGCATAACTAACTCCTTCAGCAATTTGATCAATGCTAAAGTTTTTTGCATTTGCTCTTAATCCATATTCTTCACCACCAATATATACAGCGTCTGCTCCATATTCTATAGCAATTTTTAAAATTTCTAGGTTACCAGCTGGTGCTAGTAATTCAGGTTTTTTCATTTCATCCTCCAAAATAATTTTATATAAAATTTCATTTCTTTCTAATTAGTTATTATATCACTTTCCTCGTAAGTTTCAAGTAAAAAGTACCTTAGATAAAAAAAGAATATAAGTAACTATTGTTACTTATATTCTTAGACAAAATCACTAAAGTGATTTGCCCCTGCCAAGGAACTTTATTATATCACATTTATTTTTCTAAATCTAGTTTTACAACATCATTCATATCATCTTTAATTTCTTTTTCATTTTCCATTTTATAAACTGTTTTATTATATTTGTATGTACGATCTTGCAATTTCTTATTAGGTGCATCATCTAAATAAAAAATATTTTTATTTGGATTAATTAAAATATTTGCTACATCACCATTTTTAAAATGTAATAATGCAGTCTTAACATTTTCATCATCAAAATCAAAATTATATAATGCATTAGTTTGTATTTCAAGTAAAAAATATCTTTCTTTAGTTTCTGTTGTTTCAATAAAATACATATCATTAAGCATAGATGATATTTTTTTATTGTTTGCATATTTATAAAAAGCTATGCTTAATGAAAATACGCAAAGTAATGAAAGAAAGATTATTAAACTATTATTCTTAATAAAATCCTTTATCATAGTCTTCTCCTATCCTTATTGCATAATGGATTATATTAAAAAAGTGGAGATTTTGCAATATATTTTTTAAAACAATTAAAAAATGCAAAGAGGTTACTTTCTTTGCATTTATATAAATTATTTTATCATTTCATTTTTTATCCAAGCCATAATAACCGAACTAATAAATTCTTTTTCTTTATCATTTAATTCTTTATTTTGTTCAATACCATACCATTTAAAAAGGCATCCCCTGCAGCAGCAAGCTGTTGCATGTTGTGCTATAAAAGTTGGATGTCCTTTCATAGGAGTTTGTTTGCCATCATTAGGTATAACGCTTGGAGATAATCTTTGATTTATAAAATCATCAGTATGAGATTTAATAACATCAAAACCTTTTTCATAAACATATTGTTTTTCTTTTTCTCTAAGATGAAATCTTGATCTAAATTTTGATTTAGATAAATTTTCTAATGCATCGTTTACGCTTATATTTTTCATTATAGAATAATTTCCGTAACAAAATATTGTTCAATAAATTCTGTTTTAGTTATTATTTCATCTTTAGAAATTTCTCTACCAACTGGTACTACTACCAATTTATCTTCGTTATCATTTAATCTATGAATTATAGCTGAAACCTTACCTTCATAAGTAGAATCTTTTTCTAGTGGAAGAGTTTCTCCAATGATATAGCAATCAAGTTTTTCTTCATCTTCTGAAATGTATTTATCATAGCAACCATAATTAACTTCATAAATAACATCTTTATAACTTGGATGAACTGATCCAAGTGGTCTATCAACTTTTACATTTATAATTTTACCAAGTAAAGAATCTATTGATTCAAATTCACCTGTTTCTACATTTTTAATTTTATTTAATTCTCTCATAGTCATCCTAGTATACATCATGAACGTCCATTGGATCATTATGTTTGCATGAAGATTCATCTTTAATTTCTACAACAACTGATTCAGTTGTTAATAATGTAGATGCAACGCTAGTAGCATTTACTAATGCTGTTCTTGTAACTCTTGTTGGATCAATTATTCCTGAGTTAATCATATCAACATATTGTTCAGTAAGTGCATCATATCCAATTTCATCATTTTTATTTTTTACATTTTCAATTATTTCTTTATCATCAAGTCCTGCATTTTTAACAATTTGTTTTAATGGTTCTTCTAATGCTTTTGCAATTATTTCTGCTCCAACTTTTTCATCACCATCTAAAGTTTTAATAAAATCATTTAAAGATTTTAATGAATGAATATATGTTGCTCCTCCACCAGCTACGATACCTTCAAGTGTAGCAGCTTTAGTTGCAGCAAGCGCATCTTCAATTCTTAATTTCTTTTCTCTCATTTCAGTTTCTGTAGCAGCACCAACTTTTACTACTGCAACTCCACCAGTTAATTTAGCAAGTCTATCTTCAAGTTTATTTTTATCATAATCGCTTTCAACTTTTTCTAAACTTTCTCTAACAGAAATAATTCTTTTTTCTATTTGTTCTTTTTCACCATATCCATCAGCAATGATAGTTTTATCTTTTGTTACTTTTATGCTTTTAGCTCTACCCAAAACATTATAGTCTAATTCTTCTAGCGAAAAATCGTTATCATCAGAAACTAAAATAGCTCCAGTAACGCATGCTATATCGCTCAATGCATCTTTTCTCTTATCACCAAAGTAAGGTGCTTTAACAGCAATAACATTAAATACTCCTCTTATTCTATTTAATACTAAAGTAGTTAATGCATCACCAGTAATATCTTCAGCAATGATTAAAAGTTTATCTCCATTCTTAACGATTCTTTCAAGCATAGGTAAAATTTCATTAAAAGATGAAATAGTTTTATCCGTTACATAAACATATGCATCATCTAAATTTGCTTCCATCTTATCAGCATCTGTTACCATGTAAGGTGAAATATATCCTTTATCAAAAGATAAACCACAAACTATATCAATATCAGTTTCGCTTGTTTTTCCTTCTTCAACAGTTATAACACCATCTTTACCTACTTGTTCCATAGCTTGTGCAATAAGTTTTCCAACTTCTTCACTACTAGATGATATAGCTGCAACTTTTTCAATTTGTTCTTTGCTTTCTATATCTTTGCTTTTTGATTTAATATATTCAACAACTTTTTCTGTTGCTTTATTCATACCATTACGTACTAGTACAGGATTTGCTCCTTTATTAATTGCCTCAACTCCTAAGTTAAACATACTAGATGCAAGTACTGTTGCAGTTGTTGTTCCATCACCTGCAACATCATTTGTTTTTGTTGCAACTTCTTTTACAGTTTGTGCACCAACATTTGCAACTTGATCTTCAAGTTCAATTTCTTTTGCAATTGTTACTCCATCATTTGTAATTTGAGGAACACCAAATCTTTTTTCAAGCACAACATTTCTTCCTTTTGGTCCTAATGTTACTTTAACTGTATCGCAAAGTTCATTTACTCCATTAAGAAGAGCTGCTCTTGCGTCTTTTCCAAATACTATTTTCTTTGCCATAATATTTCCTTTCTATAAAACAGTAGCTAAAATATCTTCTTCATCAAGAATAATATAACTTTCTCCATTATCAGATATTTTTTTGCCATTATCATTATATACTACTTTATCTCCAACTTTAACACTTTTTACATCACATCCAATTGCTTCAACTAAAGCAAAATCAGAATAATTATTTTCTTGACCAGGTAATATAATTCCTGATTCAGTTTTTTGTTCATTTAAAATTGGTTTAATTAATACTCTATTTTTTGTAGGATTAAATTTCATAACTTCCTCCAATACTTTTATTTTATTATATATTTCCTACCTAATTGTATAAAATATAATAAAAAAATCAAGAAAAAAATGCAAATAAAAAAGATGCCAAAAGCATCTTATTTTATTCATTTTCATGTTCTTTTATAATTGTTTTAATTAAATATTCAAAAGCTTCACGTCTAGAACTAATTTCATCTTTTTCTTCAGGTTCAAGTTCTGCAATGGTCTTATCATTAATCATAAAAATGCTATCATAAGCAAAACCATTTGTTCCTTTAATTTCTCCAGAAACCTTTCCATATGTATAACCGCTAAATACTCTTTCAATATCTCCATCATACATAGAAAATACACTTTTATAAAAACATGTTCTATTTTCTATATTCTTCATAAGTTTAAGAACTTGCTTGTTTCTATCATCATCTGTACCTTTATACCATCTATTAGATTTTACTCCACAAATGTCAGGTAATTCTTCAACAAAGAAACCAAAGTCTTCTGCAATCACTATATAATCTTTATAAGCATTCTTAACAAGTTTATATATTTCTTTTGCTTTTTTAACTGCATTTTCTTCTAATGTTGGAAATGTTTCTTTAACATTAACATCTAATTTTATATCTTTAAGTGATAATATTTCAATATCACCATCCACTTCTCT
The DNA here is from genome assembly GCA_024407775.1 of Clostridia bacterium. Taxonomy (GTDB): domain Bacteria; phylum Bacillota; class Clostridia; order Lachnospirales; family JAKSVV01; genus JAKSVV01. The sequence goes on along the minus strand of JAKSVV010000055.1, from coordinate 840 downwards.
TGCTATTCTTTTTAATTCAATTAATTTGTTTTCATTAGTACTAGCAAAAATAATTTTAATCATTTATGTCCTTCTTTCATTAATCATTAATGTAATTATAATTAAAATATTTCATTTTTTCAATATAAAAAACGAATCCAAAGATTCGTTTTTATATATCATTTATTAATTATCCTTTGAAAGTAAATTTCTTTGGGTTATTTGGAACTATTTTTTCTAGTCCACCCATATATGGTCTTAATACTTCTGGTACTATTACACTACCATCTGGTTGATAATTATTTTCTAAGATTGAAATAAGCATTCTTGGTGGAGCAACTACTGTGTTATTTAATGTATGAGCAAAGTAGTTTCCGTTTTCACCTTTAATTCTGATGCCAAGTCTTCTTGCTTGAGCATCAGTTAAGTTAGAACAGCTTCCAACTTCGAAATATTTCTTTTGTCTTGGTGACCAAGCTTCAACGTCACAGCTCTTAGCTTTAAGATCTGCAAGGTCTCCAGAACAACATTCAAGTGTTCTTACTGGCACTCCCATATTTCTAAATAATTCAACTGTGTATGACCACATCTTATCATACCATTCATAACTTTCTTCTGGTTCACAAACAACAATCATTTCTTGTTTTTCGAATTGGTGTATTCTATATACTCCTCTTTCTTCGATACCATGAGCTCCTTTTTCTTTTCTGAAACATGGAGAATAACTTGTCATGCAGTATGGCATATTTTCTTTTTTAAGAATTTGTTCTTTAAATTTACCAATCATTGAGTGTTCACTAGTTCCGATTAAATATAAATCTTCGCCTTCAATTTTATACATCATAGCGTCCATTTCTTCGA
>JAKSVV010000054.1 GCA_024407775.1 Clostridia bacterium | reverse complement strand
AGTTTTTTAGTGTTTTGTGACATTCCTGATCCTCTTTTCTTATTCTTATTTTATGCTATATCAATATATTTTGTTTTTATATTTTTCATAATTGCATTTTCTTTTTTAAAAATATCATTAGCTAGTTTATTAAAATCTAAACCATTTATAAAACTATTTTCATCATTTAGTTTTAATTCTTTCATGTTTGATTTTGTATTTGAATTTATATTATTTGTTCCATTATATTGTTCACATTTTTTATTAAAGATTGCACTCATAGCCATACCACTAGCCATCTCATCAACGTCACCTTTAAATCCAAATTTCTTTAATAATCCTGCTATATAATCTACTAAGTCCTTTGCAAAATTTTTATCATTCATATCATGCGATTCAATATATGCTTTTGCTTTTTCGGCAATTTCTTTTTTCTCATCTTCAGTTAAACCAGTATAATATTCATCATAATAATCTTGTTTTGCTTTAGATATTTTTAGTCTAGGATCATTAGTATTATTTTTATCATTAATATTTTGTATGAAGTTTAATATGTTAATGTTATCTATCATAAAATTAAAACCATCCTTTAATATAGATTTTCTTACTATATATATCGGATGGTTTTTAATATTATTTTAATTTTATTTTTTATAATTAATTATCTAATTAATTTTTCATTTTTATTTTTTTATTTAGTAACGAATACTCTCATTTCATCACCAGTTTCTGTTACTATGCTAACAAGATTTTTTTCTTTATATAAATTTTTAATTGTAACACTATCTCCAATATTTAATTTATATTTATTTTTGAATTCTTTATCAACTATATTTTCTCTACCATTAAAGATAACTATTGCTCCTTGCATTTCTTGTTTTATTACTGCCTTACCTTCAATGCTTTCATTAATAATTCTTTCAACTTTATAGTCTTGTCTTATATCATAATAACCATTGACTGTGCCATCATTAAATGTATGGAATACTCCATATACTCTTCCGTTACCGTCAGCTTTTATTTCGTTACCAAAGTATTCAATGTTTATTAATGTTAATAGTTCATCAAAATGATCTCCTTGATATTTTAGTAACTTAACATACTCTTTATCTTGTTTATCATAATACTTTAACATTAATTCATTTTCTTTTGGATCACCATCTAGTTCTATGCTAGATAATGATGCATATTTTCCTAGAACATTAAGAGTTGCTGTTCTATCTTTATAATCTGTTATTTCTAATTTAAATTCATAATCGTTACTTGATATTTTTACATTAACACTATTATATTTTTGTAAAGATAAATCTTTGTAATCATAATTATAAAGTTTTAATGTTGATGATAAACCTTCAGCATTATCTAATGTAAATGTATTAATATCACCTATTAGTTCTTTATCATATATTGCTACATTATTAAACAAACGATAGATTGTTAATATTGCCATCTCTCTTGTATAACCTGCTTTTGGTTGGAAGTAAATATGTGTTCCATCTTTTACTCCATTCATTATGCTAGTTAATACTACATAATCAACATAAGGGATAGCCCAGTTTTGTATCTTATCTCTATCTTCAAAATCTATTAGTGATTTTTCTTCTAGAGTTCCAAAGATATGAGCGAGCATATATAATATTTTTGCTGACTCTTGTCTTGTTATGTTATCGTTTGGTCTAAAGTATCCAAGATCATCTCCTGATACTATTCCTAATTTGTAACAACTAATTACATCATTAGATAGATTTTTTTCTTTGAAAGGATTATTATAATCATTTACTTTATTATCTTTTAAAATTTGATCCATACTTTTTTTAGAATATGCTTCAAACATTTTTACTGCTAGAGAACAAAATTCACTACGTTTAATATTTGTTTGATAATTACTTTGAAGATTAGTTGGAACTAATCCAAGTTTTATTGCTCCATCAACTTCTTTTTGTGCCCAAGTGCTTGGAGATGCATAAGTTAAATTTATACTAAAAATATTTATCACTAATGTTAAAAGAAATATATAAAATATTTTATTTATTTTATTCATAAACTTTTTATAATCCTCCTTTCAAATTTTTATCTAATAATTTTTGTTTTTATTTTTTGTTTTTTAATTTTTATTTTTTAATTATATCTTTGACCATTTAAATCAAATGTTGCATCTTTTGCTTTATCATACCAGAATACTAAACCTCTATTTGTTTCAACTATATCTTTTAGTTTTACCTTAGCTGATTTAGTTGCTATACCTTGGATATTTGTTATATCTAATTTATCATTCCACTTTGTTTCTCTTAATGAGTATAAGTGTCTAGAATCTTTTTGTGATCCATCTTTTATGTATGTATTATCTTCATTATTCTTTGAATAATATTTATATAATTCCATATCCATTTGTACTAACAATTCATTTATATCTCTAAATGATCCTTCAGTATCATTCTTTACTTTAAATCTTATATTAGATGGCATATAGTAACTAAAGTTCCATGTGCAGTTATTACCACTTACTACTATGTTATTTAATCCTGATACATCACTAGTATTTATACTTGGATCAGATATCATTCTTAATTGTCTATATTTTTCTTTAAATGGTGATACTACATATGTTCCATTCTTTTCTTCAAATGGTATTACTTCAGTATAATTTACTCCATCTAGTTTTGCAAAGAATTTAAAGTTAACTATTAATGTATCATTATAATCAATGTTATCTTTCTTAAAAGAGTCTGTTCCATAACCTACTGTATCTAAACTAAATGACATACCATAACCTAGTCCTATTGTGTCATTAGCACTATTATAGTATAAAGGCATTGCATTTGTTTGATATGATTTTGAATCATAAACCCATTTTACATCATTTACTTTTGTTATCTTAAATGCTGATGGATTTGTATCCATACTTGATGTTTTTCCTTCACCAATTTTCTTTGCTACTTCTTCATTTATTGTTCCATCAGTTTTTATTAAAGATACACTCTTTCCTTGGATTAATGGTAGTGGTTCTGTTCCCTTAGTTGTATTAATAAATAATTTTAATACACGAGATGCTGCTTCACCTACTACTCTTACTCTTCCACTTGATGTTTCATTGTTATAATTTGATGCTACTATTTTAACTTCTACTAATCCTCCATTCTTCATTACGCTATCAGGAAGATCTATTACTACTTCTTTATTTGTTACATTGTTTTCTTCAGTGAAATTAAATAATGTTTTATTATTTATATAATCACTATCTTGTTCTCTCTTATAAGATACTTTAATATCTTTTAATGGATAAGTATCTTCTACTGTAACTTTAATTTGGTTACCTCTATCACTAGATCTTTCATATCTACCTTTATTAGAGTTATAAAAGAAACTATTTTCATAACGTGACATATTTATTTTTACTTGTGGTCCTTTTTCTTCACTTACTATGTCTCGTTCTAGTTTAACCCATCTTGATTCACTTTCTTTTTCAAATGGTTTTACTTCACCATCATTTGGATATTCTGCTTTATTTATTTCTACAGAATAATCACCATTTATAAGTCCAAGAGCACTTGCCTTCTTAGATGTTTCTTCCATAAGTGATAATGGTTCAAAACTAGCTACTATTTTAATATTTGTTTCACCTTTTTCATTAAGTTTAGCAGGCACTTGTGAATCTGCATCTTGCCATGTGTTATCACTTGCTAAATACTTATATGAAGTTTTATAAGTTATATTTTGAGATATAACTTCTTTTTCTTTATTTGCTCCATAGTACATTGTTATAGTTTTATTCATTGGATAAATAATGCAGCTATCTGAGCAGTGTTCTGTTACAACGCCTGTTAGTTCATCAAAGTCATATGTATGATTTTTATGAACTGATATATCATCAAGTTTTAATGAATAGTTTTCTAAGACATATCTATTTAATAAAATATGTGCTTCATTAACTAATTTGTTTGGAGTTATATTAAATGCTTTTTCATTTACTAAATCACTTGATGTTAATTTATCTTTACCTTTAATATATGAATCATTAAATTTAATTTCAACATTCATATCTTTACTTGGTAAGTTATTAGCTGATAATTTATCTGGGTTATAAACTTTTATAATCTTATCATTTGGTCCTAGATTATTTAAGTCTATACTTTCAATATTTTGTACTTGTGCTTTCTTTAATATTTCTCCTATCATATCTAAATCTAGTACTTCACCAATGTTTGCTCCGTTACCTAAATTTAATGTATGATTTTTTATTAATTTATAATTTGAATCATTATATGTTACTACAAATTTTCTTGTTATATCAACATAATTTGATTCAGTATTTAATAAATTATTTGTTACATTATTTTTTGTATTATTTTTTGTATTATCATTTATTTTTTCACAAGTTAATGTGAAGTATAAATTTAATCTTGTATAAAGTTTATTAATATCTTTTAAGTTTAATACTTTTGGATAATTATTTTTTTCTAATGCTTTATTAATATTTGTTATATTTAATAATTCTAATTCTTTGACATTTGTGTAGAAATAATTTTCTAATCTTGCTTTTTGATTATTAAGTACTGCTACTTGGTTTTGTCCATTTACATCTTTATATTCGATAACATATTCATTTACCCCGCCAAGTAATCTTCCTGCTATATATTTATAGTTTGGATCATCCATAGATATATTTGATATCATCTTATCAAAATCAATGTCACTATTTCCTTCATTAACTTTATATAAGAAATTGTTTCTTGATACATTAGAGTTACTATCAACACAATTTATTTGAAGTGAAATATTTTTATTTTTACATTCATCTTTTAATAAGATATCATATTCTATTTCACCTTTATGGTTAATAGATGTTGTTGTTCCTTGCATGATTATTTCATTTGTATCTTTATCTTTTAATTCATATGATAATGATTTAATACTTATTCCTTCATCACCAGGAGTTGCTACAACTTTAATATAACTATTAGAATCAACATTTCCTCTTTCAGGATAACATGTGATATTAGCAAGTTCATTATTTTGATAATAGTTAAAGTATGAAGTTTTTGTTTCTCCATTAGTATCACGTGCTATGACTTTTAGTAATATGCTATCAGAATTTTTTATAGGTCCTTTTATTTCTGCTCTTGCTATTACTCCACTAGTTTGTACTTTATCATAGCCTAGTACCATCATTCCTGTTTTTTCATCATAGTATGATGATTCACATACTAAACTAGCATCTGTTGCTTTATCTTTTTTAGCATAATATGCATTCATAGTAAACATGCATCCATTATATGCTGGTTTTGTTAAGTATAAAATAAAACCATCTTTTACTAAACTATCACATACTGGTGTGATTTTTATTATGCTATTATTTTTTGTTTCTCTTTCAATTTTTACATAACCAGTTTTAATGCCATCAATAAAAATAAATGATGCTTCATTAAGACCATTTTTAAATGTTTTTCCTTGTTTTAATTTATCCGATCTAATATCGTTATCATAGTAAACATATTCTATTTCTTTAATAGGATATTTACTAACATCTGCTTTTGCTGTTAATTTTACATCACTGTTACTATTTAATAATCCAGTCTCTGGTGATGCACTAATATCTATTTTATTGTTATAGATTTTAATAGGTCCTTTTTTATATACACTGCTCATTGATTTAAAATCACTACCACCATTATAGTAGTTACCATGAGCATCACGAGCTGAGAAAACAAAGTATGCTTCTTCAACTGGTTTCTTTGGATAATTAATTTGTACTTCAAGTGTATCACGAGATGCTGCACTTGATATTTGACTTATCTTTTTAGAACCATCACTATCTTCAATGATGTTTCCATTTTTATCACATATCTTAACTTCAAGCTGTGTGAATGCTATACCTGAGTTTGATGTAACTGCAACCATTTCACTTGAACCAATAAGTTTTGGTTCACTACTTAATCTAAATATAGGTTCAACATCAAATTCGTTATAACTTACTTTATATTTAATTGGTCCATATTCTTTTTTATTTCCTGCTATGTCTTCACATACTAAAAGTAATGATACTTCTTCTTTATCAGGAATTGCTGCATCGATAGATAATGTTCCATCACCATAAGAGTAACTACTTAAAGAATAATCCTTTGAGATAACTAAGTTATCTTTGTCATAGAATATTGCTTCAAGTTTAGCTAGTCCAAAGTTGTCACTAGATTTTGCTTTGCAATTTATTTTAGTACCAACTTTAATACTAGAACTTTTATCATCAACGCTAAATGTAATGTTTGTATTTTTTAAATTAAAACTAACATCTTTTGTTTTTTCATAACCTAAAATATCACTTGCTTTAATAACTATTCTCATAGAAGAATTTTTACTAGGTAATTTAATTTGGCATGTTAATCTTGAGTTGTTATATACGTTACTAAAGATTCCGTTTCCTTCTTTAACATAGTTTTTGTTATAACTAATTAATCCATCTTCAGTAATTTTATATTCATCATTAGATAATTTATATGTTCCTTTATCAGATAATCTTGATCCTTCATAAAGTTCATATGATAAATATTTAATAGGTACTGATGAGTAACTTGAGTCAGCATAGAATTCTAAGTTTGATCCTGCTATCATGTTAGATGAAAGTGATTTTGAATAGATAGTAACAAGTGAACTATCCATAGCAAATACTCTTTCAAAATTAGCACCTGCATTTTTATCATAAACATTAACTCTAAGTAGCAATCTTTCAATAGGAGTATCAGGAGCTTTGATAGATAATATTGCATTCTTTTCACTCATAGAATTATCTGTGTAGAAATTACTTGAAACTATTTTATTGGTTTTAGCATCATACATTATTCCTTCAATTCTCTTAATACCACTAGAACTAGTTGCATTAATTTTTAATGCTTCACCTTTTTTTAAGATATCATTATTATTTTTGCTAATAGTAAGAGTAATACCGTTACTAGTCATAACTCCATTTTGGTTATCACTACTAACAGCATTTTTATAATCACCTGTTCTTGTTAGTTCTGTTAGAGCTAATATGTTATTTGAGTCAGCAAAAGTTTTAAACATGCAAAAAGATAGCAATAAAAAGCATATTGCTACTAAAGAAATTTTTGTTTTATTTATAACTTTAATTTTATTTTTTGTATGTTTAATTTTGCTCATTAATCTTACCCTCAAATAAGTTATATCTTTTCAATTTATAGTCTACTACAAATAAAGTTATAAGCAAGAAAATAAGGATAAAAAAGAGAGAAAAATAATGAGAAAAAATACATATAAAAATGCAATAAAAAATGCAATAAAAAAATAGAGAGTAATTATAAAATTACTCCCTATATTTTTTAAAAAATAAATTTACTCAACGCATTCCCAGTCGTCCGGGTTTGCATACCTGGCATCAAGAATCCATTCTCCAAGATCCAAGTTCGACTGCATGATCACATGGTACTTGGTAGCAGCTAAAATTCTTACTCTTTCGCCCATATAGGATCCATCCTTGATATCACCCAAGTCTGCTGGACGAACTCGCGTCACCATCTTACCAGCTAACTCACTAAGGACTGTTCTTTCCTGCTCTGTGATTTCATCGAATGGGATCCAGTTACCGTCGTTCCAGTCTTTATCCAGGCGAACAGAAAGGTCTAATTCATTATCTTTGAATAAAAGTTCGCCTTTCTCCTTACCTAGATAGGTAAGTGGCTCGTCTGTATAAGACCAATCCTCATTTTCTCCGCGTCTGCAGCCACAAATTCTAATGTACTTTATTCCTTTTTTAAAGAAATTTTTCATATATACTATCCCTTTCAAGATAAATAGAATACATATAAGTATTCCAAACAATGTTACAAGTAAAATTATACCATATTTTACCAGTTATATCAAGATTTTTTTTGATTTTTTCATTGAAAAAGACGCATAAATGCGTCTTTTTTATGATTATAATATTAATTTTCACTACTTTTTATATATTAATTTCTTTCTAGTAATGCTTTATTTTTTTCTTCTTGAAGTTTTATCTTTAATTTAAGTTCTGTACATAATTTAATCTTATCTTTTAATAATATTATATAACCTTTATATTCATCCTTATGAATGCTAAGTTCACTACTTATTTGATCATACTTAGATTGGAATTCACTATCTAATCCGTTGATTGATAATGTTTTTTCTTTAACCATATTTCCTGTTTCTTTTAACATGCTAAAGCAATCATTATCTGATTGTAACATTGTTTTTTGTTTTATTTCAATATTATAGATTTCATTCATTAAATCTATTTTCTTATCTAATATATTTATTCATAATTCTAAACTATTTTCTATGTTTTTATCCATAATGCACCTTATCATTAAAATATATTTATCTATCTATTTATCTATTTTGCTAATAAGTTATCTAATGCTTGCCATATATCTATATGCCAGAATGTTTCTGATACCATATTAGCTCCAACTAGTAATAATACTATCATTGCGACTAATAGAAAAAATTTTAATGCCTTATTTCCTTTTCTACTATAAAAATTTCTATCGTATTCTGCCATACCCTTACCATCCTTTTTTATTATCTATTTATACTTCTATTATATAGATAAAGATAATATTTGCAAGGGGATATATACTTATCAATACCATGTTTTGCACATTATACCTTTCTTTTCTTGATTTTATTAGCAAATAATGATACAATAACTTAATAGTTAAGGAGGTCATTATGGACTTTAAAGAAGAAATAGTAAAAATGTTAGATAGTAATATTAATGAACTATCTTATGAAGAAATAGATAAATTACTTGAAGTACCTAAAGAAAGTAAACTAGGAGATTATGCTATGCCATGTTTTAGCTTATCTAAAATTTTTAGAAAAGCTCCTAACATTATAGCTGAAGAACTTAAAGATAAATTAGATGTTCCTAGTTTCCTTGATAAAATAGAATCAATATCTGGTTATTTAAATTTCTTTATTAATAGAAAAGAATTTTCTAAATCTATTATTGATAATATTTTAAATAATGATGATTATGGTGCTAGTAATATTGGTAATGGTGAAAATGTAATCTTAGATTATGCTTCACTTAATGTTGCTAAACCATTCCATATTGGTCATTTAAAAAATGCTGTTACAGGTAACTCACTTTATAGAATATATAAAAAATTAGGATATAACCCAATTGGTATTAACCACCTTGGTGATTTTGGTACACAATTTGGTAAACTAATTTATGCATATAAGACTTGGGGAGACGATGAAAAAATTAAACAAAATGGAATATATGAACTTACTGATTTATATCAAAAATTCCATGTTGAAGCTGAAAAAGATCCAAGCTTAGAAGATAAAGGTAGAGAATGGTCACTTAAGATTGAAGAAAAAGATCCTGAAGCAATTAGAATATGGACATACTTTAAAGATATATCTATTGAATATTTTAATAGACTAGCTGATAAAATGGATTTAAAATTTGATAAGATTATTGGTGAAGCATTCTATATGGATTTTGTAGATGACACTGTTAAAAAGATTAAAGAAAAAAATCTATTAGTAGAATCAGAAGGTGCTCAAGTTGTTATGCTTGATGAATATAATATGCCACCATGTATTATCTTAAGAAGTGATGGTGGATCATTATATGCAACACGTGATATTACTGGAGCAATATATAGAGCTGAAAACTTTAACTTTGTTAAATCAATATACATAACAGGTAGTGAACAAATCTTACACTTTAAACAATGGTTTAAAGTTATAGAAAAAATGGGTTATCCATGGGCAAAAGGTTTAGTACACCTTGGTCACGGAATGGTTAAACTTGAAAGTGGTAAGTTATCAACAAGAGGTGGTAATATTATTACTCTTGAAGAAGCAATTAATGAAGCAAAAGAAAAAGCATTAGAAATCATGATTCAAAATGGACGTGATGGAAT
>JAKSVV010000053.1 GCA_024407775.1 Clostridia bacterium | reverse complement strand
TTACAGCTGTAAATGGTTGTCTGTGACCATTTTTACATTGTGAAGCTTTTTTAGATTTATATTTGTAAACTATAACTTTAGCATTTTTTCCATTTTCTAATACTGTAGCTTCTACTTTAGCTCCAGAAATATATGGATTTCCTAATTCTAGTTTACCATCGTTAGAATAAACTAATACATTATCAAAAGTTACTTTTGATCCTTCAGCAGCGTCAAGTTTTTCAACTTTAACAACTTGTCCTTCAGAAACTCTGTATTGTTTTCCACCTGTTTCCATTATAACGTACATCTTAAGTACCTCCTTCTTATCAATCTCGCCAAATACGGTAATTAGTCCTCATGGCTAATATTTGTACACCTCTTTGAGCGGCAGTCTTTAATTCGACATTTACGATTTTATCATATCTAAGTGCTTATGTCAACCTATTTTAAGGAACTTTTTGAGTTTTTAAGTGTTCATTTTTTCTCATAAAATAAAGGTTTAGTGAATTTTTTATTATAATAATTTCTATAAAAAGAAACCCACATGAAATATTTGACAATTATATACTTTTTTGATATATTTAGTTCATCAAAAATCTCTTAAATTCTTATATTCATTGAATATCTCAAGAGATAGTAACATATTAACCTTGCTTTTATTTTAAGGAGAAAAGCTATGGAGTATATCACAGTCGACCTGGAAAACAGGTACGGAAGCGTATTTCCTATCAGCAAAGTTAAGGAAACAATTATTGACGCAGGTAAAAATGGATTCTTGTTCAAAGGATTTGTCCCTCAGTTTATTGCAAAAAACGGACGTATTGCAACAATTGATCTTGTGTTTGATGTAATGACAGAAAAAGTTGACTACGAAATCGTGACAAAATACAACACATCAAAACTTACTAAGGAGATATACTTTGACAATATGCCACAGCTTATTGATCGTTATGAAGATGACGGCATGAGTTACTGCGGATTTGTTCCTACAGTCATTGATAAAAATGGCGCTATTGTTGAAATGGATTTAGTGTTTACGCGTAAATAACTGAATAATCAAAAATAAAAAAGTTCCCGCATGGGAACTTTTTTATTTTTATTATTTTTTGATTTTTATTTTTTTTATTATTATTTTTGTTTTTTATACTTCTATAGGTATAGTCTTCCATATTTCCATAGCATATTCTGTTATAGTTCTATCACTTGAGAACTTACCTGATCCTGCTATATTATGTAGAGCCATCTTTGTCCACTTTCTTTGATCTTTATAAAGTTCATTGATCTTATTATGTGCTTCACAGTAACTTTCAAAATCAGCAAGTACATAATATTCATCAGCTCTTGACCACATACCAAATAATAATGTGTTATATAATCCTCTATATAGATTTGTATCTTTATTAATTGTACCATCTATTAATTGATCTATAACTTTCTTTAGTTTAGGATTCTTTTCTAGATATTCATTTGGATTATATGTTCCTTCTTCATTCATCTTCTTAACTTCTTCAGCAGTTAATCCGAATATTACAGCGTTATCTTCACCTGCTTCTTCAACAATTTCAATATTAGCACCATCAAGTGTTCCAAGTGTTATAGCTCCATTTAACATGAACTTCATATTACTTGTTCCTGATGCTTCTTTACCTGCTGTTGAAATTTGTTCTGATACATCACTTGCTGGGAATATTTTTTCAGCTAATGATACGCTATAGTTTTCTAAGAATACAACTTTAATTTTTCCATTAATATCTGGATCATTATTAACTAAATTTCCTACATCGTTTATTAATTTAATAATAGTTTTAGCAGCAACATAACTTGGAGCACTCTTTGCACCAAAGATATATGTTACTGGATGCATATCTTGCATTCTTCCTTCTTTTAATTCATTATATTCATACATAATGTGAAGTACATTAAGAAGTTGTCTCTTATATTCATGTAATCTCTTTACTTGTACATCAAATATTGATTCTACATCAACATCTATTCCATTATGTTCTTTAATATAATTTGCAAGTAATTCTTTATTGCTTGTTTTTATTGTTCTTAATTCTTCTAGTGTTGGATCGTCATCAATATATTCTCTTAACTTTTTAACTTCTTCAAGATTTGTTATCCAGTTATCACCGATTCTTCTTGAAATGAAACTTGCAAGTTTTGGATTACTATTTAATAACCATCTTCTTTGTGTTACACCATTTGTTTTATTATTAAATTTTTCTGGGAAGATTTCATAGAAATCTCTTAATTCTTGAGTCTTTAATATTTCAGTATGCAATGCTGCAACACCATTTACACTATATGAACCAACGATAGCAAGGTGTGCCATCTTAACTTGTCCATCACTAATTATAGCCATACGATTTACACTATTATGACTCTTACCATATTTAGATACTAAGTCTACTGTAAATCTTCTATTTATTTCTTCAATGATTTGATAAATTCTAGGTAGTAATTTACTAAATAAATCTACTGGCCATTTTTCTAATGCTTCAGCAAGTACTGTATGGTTAGTATACGCACAACATCCTGTTGTTATTTCCCAAGCTTCTTCCCATTCAAGTCCTTCTTCATCCATAAGTAATCTCATAAGTTCTGCTACCGCTACTGATGGGTGAGTATCATTTAATTGGAATACAACTTTATCAGCTAAAGTACGTATATCATTTTTTTCTTTATGTTTTTTAATAGCACTTTGAAGAGTTGCTGATACGAAGAAATATTGTTGTTTTAATCTTAATTCTTTACCATCATAGTGAGAATCATCAGGATATAAAACATCGACGATAGTTTGAGCAAGGTCTCTTTCTTTAACTGCGTCTTGATATCTTCCTTCTTGGAAACATTTAAAGTCAATCATTTTAGTTGGTTCAGCATCCCATAATCTTAATGTATTAATATTTTCACTACCATAACCTACGATAGGTAAGTCATATGGTACAGCTTTTACTGTCATATAATTTTTATGTTCGAACCTTCCAGAATCACCAACTTCTATGTTACCATAGTATCTTACTTCAACAGCATGATCTGGTCTCTTAACTTCCCATGGGTTACCATCAGCAAGCCAGAAGTCTGGATATTCAACTTGCCATCCGTCTTCAATCTTTTGTTCAAAGAATCCATATTTATATCTAATACCGCAACCATAAGCAGGTATTTTTAATGTTGTTAATGAATCCATGAAACAAGCAGCAAGTCTTCCAAGACCACCATTACCAAGTCCAGCATCATGTTCTTGTTCTTCAATTACGTTGTAATCAATTCCAAGTTCTTCGAATATTTCTTTTATTTCATCATTAATTGATAAGCTAATTAAATTATTAGATAATGCTCTACCAAGTAAGAATTCCATTGATAAATAATAAACTCTTTTAACATTAAGTTCATCATATCTATCATGAGTTCTAATCCATTGGTCCATGATTAAATCTCTAATAGTTCTAACTGTAGCTTCATAAATTTGTTCTTGTGTAGCTTGTTTAAAACTTTTCTTAGAAATGTATTTAACATTATCTTGTATTTCATTTTTTAGTTGCTTTTTAATAAGCATCTTAATAGACATATGCCCTCCACAAACACTCTAATAAAATTATTTATACCTTTATACCCTTTTGTTTATTTTAACAAAAACATTATTAAGTTCAATACGATTTTTGTTTGCAATATTTTTATTTACTAATATTTTTGTTATTAACTTTTCTTAAAATTTTCATAGCTTCACCTTTGGATGCTTTTTCAAATTTATTAAGTTTTCTTTCTTTAATTTTTTTAACTAACTCATTATATTTATTTTTAGTTTTGCCTAAAATATTTTTAACATCAAAATATTTTTTATCATTAGTTTTATTTTTTTGTTTTTCTTTTTTCTTTTCTTCTTTTTGTTTTTTCTTTAATTCTTTTTCAGATAATTTATCACCACTCTTTTTATGATTCATAAAACTATCAGCATTAATTTCTGCATCTAAAATATCTTTATCAAGTTTAGAATTAATTAAAGTTTTTGTTTCTTTAATTTCTTTTTCAAATTCTTTTTCTCTTAAATATATTTCTTCTTTTTCTTTTTCAATGATACTATCATTCATTTCATTTTCATAAGCTTCTTCGATAGGTTTATAATCATCAAGTGATACCATATCTTTATATTGTGATGGAATAATTATTGATCCAAGTTCTGTTTTAATTTCACTTGGTACATCTTTTATTTCATCATTAATTTCATTTTCATTTTTTATTTCAACATGATTTATTTTTTCAATCACTTTATCATTTGTACTAGATGTCTTATTGTTTTTATTAGTTAATTTTTTTAATCTTTCTCTTAAAATTTCTTTTAGAGTTTCTTTATGTTTTTCATTTTCTTCTTTTGTCTTTTCTATTAAAGCCATTTTTTCTTCTAGTGCTTTTTCTCTTCTTTTAATATCATCATATGATATTTTCATTTTCTTTTCAAAGTGATTTGATATAAGAACAAATATTACTATTGCAAGACCTATACCAATCATGATTGAACTTATAATTGTTATAATATTATATTTAAAGAATTTAGAAATTTTTGTTCCAATTTTTTGGAATATATTTTTCTTACCTTGTGTTACTTTATAATTATTTTTTGTAACAACAACTTGTTTATTACTTTCTTCTTTTTTGTTGCATTCATTCATTATAACAAGACCTAATCTTGTCTTTTCCATAATGCCTTGATAAGATTCATAAACTTTTTCTCTATCAGTAATATATCCAAGTGAAATAATTATTCTTGGTGCATTAACTTTTGATTCAGCTACATCAAGTGAACCAATATATTTTAATACATTATTATTTCCTAAAATTTTATTATTAGTTAAGTTATCAAAGTATTCACATACACCACTAGTACCTGCATTTTTTACATAGTTTGCGAACACTTCACTTTCATGATACTTTGTATCATTTCCTTTTTTATATGGTTCAATATAAATTTCTTTTTGCATGATACTAGGATCTTGTGCTTGTTTACAAATTAGTGAAATCACATAATCAAACTTTGCTTCTTTTTTAATTTTCTTTTCTAGTGATTCAATGTCATTTGATATTGCTACTTCGCATCCTAGTTCTTCAAGTTTTCCTTTTAAGAAATTAGCTGCATTATTAACAGCATTTTTTTCTTCATCTTTTTTTGTATATAATGAATCGACATCAATTAAAACTCTGACATCTTTTAAACTATTTTTTGTATCATAATACGATAAATTATTTTGCACGCTTGTTATTAATTTAGGTCTCATAAGAAGTGATATATTATCATTTGATAAATAATTTGTTGCTTCCCATATATACTTTGAATTTACTTTTTTATATGTTGAATTATCATTTGGACTTACAATGTAATAATCAAGTAAATCTCCAAAGTCAAAAGTTATTTTAGTATGTTTAATATTTTCTTTATATGTGCTTCCACTATTTTTATTAAAACCAACTATCACGCTATAGTCACTATTAAATTTCCAAAGTGAATCATATGTGATTTTAATATTAGTTTCTTTCTTAGGTTCAAATACAACTTCAAAACTGTAATAGTATTTTGTATCTTTGTCATTTACTTCACTAAGAGTTGCTAGTGTAAAGTTATCATTAACATATGAATTAAAATTAATTTCATAAGGTGATGCACTCTTTACAGGAAATAAAACTTTAGCACGAATCTTTTGATCTTGTCCGTTGTAAATATCATAGATACATGTTGTACTTCCGCTTTTAACATCTATTAATACTTCTTCATTATTTAGTACCATTTCGTTAGTACCTTGAATTGTAATGCCTTCCGCAAAACGTGACTCATTGTCAGCATAAGCTTTAGCACTTATTAATAAACAAAAGCAAAGCGTAAACATCAATACTTTTAGTGTTAAATTATTACTTTTATAAAATCCTTTTTTAAACATACCTAAATTCCCCTTTTATTTTGCATGTAAAATATTAATATTACTCCATTATATCTATATTCTACAATAATTTATTTTAATGTCTAGCATATAGCAATAATTTGTTATAATAACAAATAAATTATTGACAAATATTGCCATTTTTTAGAAAAAGGTGTATAATATATGTATGTTTTAGTAGTTCTGCTTACAGAACAATCCCGCTATGCGGTTATTTGTTGTTTTATACAATACTATAGGAGGTAAATACTATGAAGAAGATGGATATGTCAAAAATGTTCGACATTATTATCGCAATTTGTGTAATTTGTGCAGTAGCATCATTTGCAAAGGAATTCTTTGCTAACAGCGCTTATGAAAGCGAAACAGGTAGAGAGATTCTCTCTATGGTTGATTTTGAATCATATAATGGTTCAATAATTAACGAATGTGATGCAACAGCGCATTACATGAACAAGCTCGAATCAGAGCTTAGTCTCCTTCCAGAATCACTGGTTAGCCAGTATAAGGAAGATGGTAACATCCATGTTGTTACAGAGATTAGAGAATGTGTAGATATGCCAGCAAAGTTTGATTATATCGATCAGATTTCAGGTGTTTATGTATACTCAGACTCTAATATCTACATGCATTATAATGCATCCAATACAAGTGATGTACTTCACGAAATGGGTCATTATGTAGATCATATGAATGATATGCTTACAAATAGTGATGCTTTCGTAGCAATTTACGAAGCAGAAAAAGATTCTTTCCAGATTAATATGGAAAAGGATAGCTATTATGTACAAAATTCTGCAGAATTCTTTGCAGAGTCATTCGAAGAGTATTTTGAAAATTCTGACTCTCTTAAAGCAGCTTGCCCAGAGACATATGAATTTATCAATAACCTCGTTAAGAACGTCTATTGATGTTTAAAAAAGGTGTTAGCTTAGGCTAGCACTTTTTTATTTGCACTTTTCATTGACTATATTATGCATATTTGATAAAATGCGCTTATAAATAGTTTTGATTGTATCTTAAACAATTACTAGGAGGTGTTTTTATGGTAGAAAGGCCAATTGGCTTTTTAAAAATCATTCGTGAGAATTGTAATTATGATCTAGTATTAGATTTAGTAAATGCACTTATCACAACTTCCAAACATAAAGACGGAGTATATAGTTATAGTTATTCAAATGTAGTAGATAAAAATATTAAGATGCATGATGTATCATTTAGAGAATTTAAACTCGGATATAAGTTTAGTATAGATAACAAAACAGGTTTTATAATTAACGAAAAAAATTATAAAAATAATTTTGAAAAACTTATTAACATTATCCCCATTTTAGTTATGCTAAATTTTACAAAGCATGACTTCTTTGGTCAGAGTGTACCTCTCGATGCATTTTCATTTTTATATCAGATTTATGATTACTCAAAAACATATGAGACAAAAAATAATTCTATGGTCATAAGTTTTGATGGAGAAAAATTTACTATTACATTTAAAAATAATTTCACTGAAGATGTTCATGCATTTAAAATTCTTGATAGTGGAAACGCTGAATACACCACAAAGAAAGGTAACATGCCAGGTGGACTTTTTATAAGTGATAACTATCCACTAGCATCACTTGTTGTCATTGATGAAGTGAAAGAATACTTAAGAAGAAATTATTTTTTAATTGACGAACTACATAAACTCGCGCCTTTAAGTTAAAAAATTTTTTAAAAAGTAACAAAGAAAAAGCAGAATTTATTCTGCTTTTTTTATTTATTTTTACATCAAAAAATTATTGACACAAAGCAGCTTTCGTGATATATTAGGTATACTGAAATTTGACTATCAACCAATGTTACTATTTTTGATTGTTATCAAACAATTATTGAGGATTCATTAATGAACGAAGACTATGAAGAATTAAACAAAGAATTTAGTGAAGATGAAATACTCGATGAAGATGATTATTATTTCGATGAAGAAGATATATATGATGAAGAATTAGATTATGATTTTGATGAAGATGATGACGAAGATTATGACGACGATAGTCCATATCAAAAAGCCATTGATACAATTGATAGAATAATTTGCATATTCATATCAGCTGTAATATTATTATCAATTCTATGTCCAATCATAATATATTTTCCCAAAGAAAAATTTTCAAACTTTATCGATTATGGAACTTATGATGGCGTAATTATTAACGACTGTGATGCATCAAATATTTATCTTAGAAAATTAGATAAAGAATTAGATAATGTACCTGCATTTATAAAAAGTGAATTTTTTGAAAGCGGTGGAGAAATTCACGTTGTTAATTATTTATCAGATTCATCCAACACACTCGGTGAAAATTTTAGAATTGTTGGTCAGTATAATGTCATGGAAAACAACATTTACATGTTGTATAGTTTTGACAACACTGATGCAATAGTTCATGAATTTGGTCATTACTTTGACGTATCACATGAAATAATTGATTCTAAATTTGTTGAAATTTATAAAGCAGAAACAGAATCTTTTTCAGAACATGTTGCTAGTAACTCACACTTCACTAGCACAACGCGAGAGTTTTTTGCCGAAGGATTCAATCAATTTATTTACGAACCTGAAAGGCTAGACAAAGCGTGTCCAGAATTATCACTATACATTCAGGACAAAATAATTAAATACAACAAACTTTATAACGAAAAAAATTTGAATTAAAAAATTCAAAACAAAAAAGATGAAATTTAATTTCATCTTTTTTTGTTTTATAAAATATTTTTCATTTTTTTGTTTTTCATTTTTTTGTTTTTCATTTTCATTTTGAAAATTTATTTTTTAATGTAAATAAAATTAATCATTTAAAAATTTATTTAAATCTGTAATAACTTCATCAACATTTATTCCATGAACAGAACATGCATCTTCTAAAGATTCAAAACTATGTGCAGGACATCCAACACAATGCATTCCATGATCTAATAAAATTTCTGCTAATTGTTCATTTATACTTAAGATTTCTCCCATTGTCATATCTTTTGAAATTTCCATTATACGCCTCCAATTTTTTTATCTAACTCATTATATATCATTTTTATTTTTATTTCAACATGTATTAACTTTTTGATATTATATCTACTGCATTAAGCACTTTAGGTAATACTTGTTTCTTTCTCGATAACACATCAGGCATAAAAATATTATCTTGTCCGTAAGGAATTCCAAACGCAACATTAAATAATTTTTCATCACGACCTGCACATATTATCCAAGCACCTTGATATGTAATATCTGTTAGCATTAAAATTATTGTATCAGCTCTATCATAATTCATTACATCAAGCATTTTTTCTTTTATGAAATCTTTTTTATAAAGTAATGTATTATAATCTGATATATTTAAATTTGATATTTCAATATCATAATCACTAATCTTAAATCTCTTAAGATCAGATCTAATTACATCAACCCACTCATTATCTTTAATATTAAATGAAGATGATATTAATTCTTTCCCATACTCATCAATTTTTAAGTTACAAATTTTTGATAAGTCTGTTGCTGCTTTTACATCTTCTTTTGTACATGTTGGTGATTTAAGACATAATGTATCAGACAATATTGAGCTAAGCATAAGTACTGCTTCATAATCATCTATTGCTATATTATTTTCTCTAAACAATTTATAAATAATTGTACTAGAACATCCAACGGGTTCAACTCTAAATAGTGGTGGATAATTTGTTGTTACACCATCAATTTTATGGTGATCAATTATTTCTAAAATATTTGCTTCACTAATTCCATTTACTGTTTGTGCTTTTTCATTATGGTCTATTAATACAACATTTTTCTTTTGATAATTAATTAAATGTCTTCTTGATAAAACTCCAATAACCATATTTTCTTCATCAACAATTGGGAAGTGTGTAAATTTAGAATCAGTTACTTCAGGAAGTACATCTTCTAAATAGTCATCTGTTTGGAAGTATTCAATTTCTTCATTACTCATAACAGAAAATACACTTATACTTTGTGCAATCATATATAAAGTATTAAGAAGTCCAAGTTCTGTTTTTATTATCATAACATTTTTCTTTTCTTTATACTTATCCACAAAGTCCACATTTCCTATGTTAGGAACGACTAATATAAATTCATCATACTCTTCTAAAATAGCACGAGTTAAGTTTTCATTTGTTGCAATTATTATATCATGTTTATTGATAACTTTTTTCATTGCACTTGAATCGACATAAATCTTACCATTAACTTTTTCAATTTCATTTTTCTTAAACACTTCATATGGATTTAAATTGTTTATTAAATTTGAAATATAAATTTCATTATTAAAAGATTCTGATTCATAAAAATTTTCTATTGAATTCATAATATTAGAGTTAGATACAACTCCAATTAATTTTCCTTTATCACTAGTTACAGGAATAATTCTTCTTCTAGTTCCGCCCTCTTTCATTTTTATACGAGCAGTTTTAATATCACATCTTGAACCAATTGTTCCAGTATCATAGAATTTTATATCACGCACTTGTGGTTTTATTGTTTCTAAATAATATGGTGGTTCAATATTAAATCTATTTAAAACATATGTTGTTTCTTTATTTAAATCTCCAAGACGACATGCATGAACATGTTTATAGCCCATTTTTTCTTTTAATCTAGCATAAGCAAGAGTAGAGCAAATTGAGTCTGTATCAGGGTTTTTATGGCCAAATATAAATAAATCTTTTTCTTTTGGATCCCAAACAGTTTTCTTTTCTTCCTTATTCATACCTGCCTCCTTTCGATATTTTTTCTATTCCTATTATCGTCATTTTATTTTTAAATATAAGAAAAAATGCAATAAAAAAACCATCCAAATGGATGGCTTTTTTTATTGAAAAATTTTTTATTTCGAAACGAAATTAAGCAAGTGTAACTGTTGCTCCAGCTTCTTCTAATTTAGCTTTCATTCCTTCAGCTTCTTCTTTAGCAACACCTTCTTTAATTACTGATGGTGCTCCATCAACT
>JAKSVV010000052.1 GCA_024407775.1 Clostridia bacterium | reverse complement strand
CTCACTATTTATATATTTTTCTAAATCAATTAAAAATTGTTCAACATCAAATTTAGAATCTTCTGATTTATCTACAAATACATTAGTACTATCCATATGACCAGAAAAAACTATTTCATCTCCATTATCATCACTTGTAGTAACTTCCCATTCATAAATTTCAAATTGTTCTACTTTTTCGTTAAGCCATGAAATATCAGAAACTTTATCTTTATCATTTTCAATTAATGAATCAAATTTATCTTCGATATCTCCTCTTTCACTACTTGCAACTAATTCATCAAATTTAATATTAGAATTATTTGCAAGAGCAGCCACTATATAAGTACCATATGAATAATCACTTTTAAATTCTATTTCATCTAAATTATATTCTTGTAATACAGATCCGTACATAACTTCTCTATTATCTAATACTTTCATCTTTCACTCCAATTTTTATTCGTTATAACCTTCTTCCATATCAACGATAGGGATTTCATCATCAGAAGATGGTATTACTATTACTTCATCTTCTAATTTCATTTCACTATTTTTCATATCGTCATTATCATTCTTTTTAATCACATTAGTTACAAAACTTTTTTCTAAATTTGTATACTTAGTATATTCACCAAGCCATCCAACTCTAGCTGTTCCTGTTTGACCTGATCTGTTCTTTGCGATGATAATTTCACCTTCGCCTTTTCTTTCAGTATCTTCATTATAATATTCGTCTCTATATAAGAACATAACAATATCTGAGTCTTGTTCAATAGCTCCAGATTCTCTTAAGTCTGAAAGCATAGGACGTTTATCAGGACGAGCTTCACAGTTTCTTGATAATTGTGATAATGCAATTACTGGACATTTTAATTCTCTCGCAATTGCTTTTATGTTTCTTGAAATTTCTGAAACTTCTTCTTGTCTTGATCTACCACCTCTACCTGGATTTGCTTCCATAAGTTGCAAGTAGTCGATAACAACAAGGCCAATGTTTTCAGTAATTTTTAATCTACGACATTTTGCTCTAAGTTCAGCAACACTAATACCTGGAGTATCATCAATGAATATTGGAGCTTCACTAATCTTACGACTTGCTTTTAATAGTTTATCAAAGTCTTCTTCATTTAATGAACCATTTTTCATTTTAGTTGCTTCAATCATAGCATAACCAGAAATAATTCTGTTTGTAATTTGTTCTTTACTCATTTCAAGTGAGAATATTGCTGTTGGTACTCCTTTTTTAATAGCAGCATTTTCAACTATGTTTAGAGCAAACGCAGTTTTACCCATGGCAGGTCTTGCAGCTACTAGTACCATTTCATTTGCTTGTAATCCTGATGTCATTCTATCAAGTTCAGTGAACCCAGTAGGTACACCAGTAATTTTACCTTTGTTATTATATAGTTCTTCAATCTTTTCAAGAGATGCACCAATGACATCTTTAATATGTGAATAATCAGATTTATTTTTACTACTTAATAAATTAAATACATCTGATTCAACTTTTTGTAAGATATCTTGAGTTGGTTTTTCTCCTTCATAACATTCTTGAAGTACTTCTCTGTTATTATGAATAACTTGTCTTAAAATACTTTTATCTTTAATTATATTTGCATAGTTAACAACATTTTCTGTAACCATAACATTACTTGCAATGTCAGCAAGATATGGTATATCTATTACTGTTCCTTTGTATCCATTAGCGATAATTTTACTATTTAATACAACGAAGTCGATAGTAACATTTTCATTAAATAAATCCATGATAGCTTCAAAAATTACTTTATGTTCTTCAACAAAAAAGTCTTCTTTAAGTACACTACCAATTACATCAATGATTGCTTCTTTATCGTTAATACATGCTGATAATAATGCTCTTTCAGCTTCAACATCGCTTGGTATAACTTTTAATATGTTTTCTTTTTCTGCCATGTTATTTTCCTTTCCATTAAACCTTGTTAACTATTTCATTTTTTATTTTTAATTTTAATAATTAATTTTCTTTATCTTCTAAATAACTTTCATCATGATTATAATCTTCATCACTAGCAAGAATTACAAATTCAAATTCTTCAAGTTCAGTATTATCTTTAATAGTTTTTAAATATTGGCTTGCAAGTTCTTTTAGTGAATCGCTAGTATTAAGTGATGGTGTTTCTAAAACTTTATCAAACAAATAGTTAATTGCTTTTCCTAGTGATGAGTTTTGTTCATAACCAAGATCAATAAGATCGTCACCATTAATAGCTAAATCTTTTTTTCTCAAGCAATATTTATTTTCAATAAACATTTCAAAACTTTGTTTAATAGCATCATATTTTTCTCTATTTTCAATCCATACAACTTCTGCTTTTGCACTGTCATCAGCATTCATAACTGTAATTAAATCTTCAAATATATCTATACCTACAATGTTAATTGTCTTACGAAGTTTAGGACCATCAACAGCCATATCAATATCATGATATCTAATTAATCTAACAATTTTATTTAAGTTAAAACTGTCAAAATTAAATCTTCTTAAAATATCTTCTGCTAGAATTGCACCTTCTTCAGGATGATGCCAGAAGTGATCTATACCTTTTTCATCTCTATATCTACATTTAGCTTTTCCTATATCATGTAGTAACATTGTCCATCTTAAATCAAATCTATTTTCAATGTTCATAAGTGCTCTTAAAATATGTTCATCAACAGTGTACTTATGCCATGGTGAGTTTTGAGGACAATTTATATTTGGTATAAATTCAGGCATAATTAATTCTAGTAAACCTGTGTCATATAAAACTAAAAACTTTTCTGGATTATCAGACATAATTATTTTTGTAATTTCATCTCTAATTCTTTCAACAGAAATATTTTTAATTAAATGTGAATTATTTTTAATTGCATTATATGTTTCTTTTTCAATATCAAAACCAAGTTGTGCTGAAAATCTTATAGCACGTAACATACGAAGTGCATCCTCGTTATATCTTTCACTAGGATTTCCTACGCATCTAATTAATTTTTTATCTAAGTCTTTAGCACCATCATATGGATCAATAAGTCCATTAGTTTCATTGTATGCCATAGCATTAATTGTGAAATCACGACGTGCTAAATCTTCATTGATATCTTTAGTGAATTGAACTTCTTCAGGATGACGATTATCAATATAATCACCATCGATACGATATGTTGTTACTTCATAACCAACGTTATCAAGCATAACAGTAACTGTACCATGTTCTATTCCAACATCAATTGTCTTTTTAAATAATGATTTAACTTCAAATGGTTTTGCTGAAGTTGTTATATCCCAATCGTTAGGAGTTCTACCAATAAGAGAATCTCTAACACAACCACCAACAGCATATGCTTCATACCCATTCTCAACTAGAGTATCAATTATACTTTGTACTCTTTCTGGAATTTCAATTTTCATATACTTACTCCCTTTTTATTTTTTTGATTTTGATTTTGAATTTTATAATTTGCTTTTTTTAATTTCAAAAAATTATTTTAAATTTTTCATTTGTTCATATAACGCATGAGTTGTTTTTTGTTTTTCTTCATTAATTAATTCTTCAATCTTACATTGAACTTCGTTTAATTTATTTAAACTATCATTAATGTCTTTTTCAGTTCTTAGAACTTTTTGATTTTTAATTGTTTCAGTTCTATCTTCTTTATGTTTTTCTATATCATCTTGTGTTTTGATTGATGCATCATAACCACTATTTAATACATCATCCATATCATCTTTAACTTCTTTTGTTTTATCATAAAGTTCATTTAATGATTTGATAATTGTACCTGGTTTATTATCTACATCACCATCAGCAAGTTCATCATCTTCTTCATAATTATCATCATAGATGAAATTATTTTTGATGTTATCATTAACTTGTTTTTCTGCAAGAAGTGAAGCAATATATTCTTTTTCTTCTTTTGTTAATTCAGGTTTGCAATTTAATGCTTCTTCTTTTTCTTCTTGTTTTTTATTTTCGCTATAAGCACTCTTCTTATTTTTTAAATTTACAGCTACTCTATCTTTAAATTCATCAAGATAATTTATTTTTAATTTAACATCTTTATTTTTAATTTTTTCGATACTACTTTCATCTTTAGCTTCACCAAATTTATATTTATCATATTTTTCACCAGTAGGTTCATCTATGTTAAATATTAAATAATCATATTCATTTGAAATCACTATACACTTATTTGTATCTAAGTTATTAATAATATTAGCAACTTCATCTATGCTATGATTTGATAATGTTTGTTTTAAAATTCTAGTTGTATCATATTGTCTTACTGCATAGAATATTTTTATATCTAATTCGTTAAGAACATTATCTGCTTCATATTCATATTTATCAGTAAATTGTTTTACATTAGTAAGACCTAGTATATAACTTAAACCATATTTTCTTGCATCTTTTAATTTGTTTGCTAAATGACTATACTTTGGATATTCATTTAAACATGGATTAATAATATATACTTTTTTATTTTTTGATTTTGGATCTTTTATAAAACTATTTTTTGAAATATTAAATACTGCTTCAAGTATTGTATTACATATTGGATATGGTGTTTGTAATTCATCAAGTGATATGTAATATGCTACTGATTTATTTTTAATATCTTCAAGTTTCTTTTTATTATTTTCTTTATCACTATTTTCATCACATAATGAATCAATTAAAAACATACCAATTGCATCTTTAGCTTCTTCTAAAATAATTGCTTTTGTTTTATTATCTAATAAAATTAATTCATTATAAATGTTATAAGCTTCTTTTACAAAACTAATTTTTTGACTAACTTTATCAAGGTCTTCACATGCCATGTTATATACATCACGAAGTGTTGTACCATCTTGTTGTTTCTTAACAAATATTAATGCACTAATCATTTTTGTTAAGTGTGAATTTCCTTGTGCAATTAAACTAGCAAGTGATATGATTTCAGATTCACTATCAAAATAATCAAGCAAGTTAATTTTAAATTGCTTATTATTTTTCATAAATTTATTTCTAAATCCATCACTGTTTGATAAATTAATTTTCTTAACTTCATAACCATAGTTTGTCATAAGATCATTTGTATCATTATAAATTAAATCATCTTTATCAACAATTACTATGCTATCTCCTTCATAACTTACGCCTTTTAAAATCTTTGATATATATTTAATATTATTTGAGTCTTGTTCAAAAATGACAGCATTATTTCTTTCATCATTAAAAGAAACATAAACATCTTTCATTCTTAAATGATCACTAAGCATACCGCAAAGCATACCTTGTTTATAGCTTAGATATCCATCAGTGATTAATGCTTTATGACCATAATCGATATTTTCTTTTGAACTTTCACTAATTTGAAGATATTCATTATTTGAAATATCAATTAGTTCATTTGTTTCGTTATCTAGTTTTTCGATGTATTTTGCTGAATAATATATTGCAAGAGGTATTGTTGATATGATTAAAAACAATACCATTAATAATTCATCTGTAACAGTTTCAATAACTGTATTGAAAAAGTTTGCTTTTTCTCCTCTTCCTAATACCTCTAAATTTTTAGGAACAGAAACATACTTTTCATAACCAGCATATGATGACTTTTCATATGAATTATTAACATCATAATCTGACTTTAATTCAATTAAAAATATTAAAGTACACATTAGAATGAACATGCCAATATAATATAGCACTATCTTCCATTTTCTCTCCATATTTTCTTCTTTCCCTTCTTTTGGGCATATTATATCAAAGTGTCTAGAAAAAATCTAGTAAATCACATAATTAATAAGCGTAAATTTCGTATTGAAATAAGTTAATTTTTAATATAATTTTTAATATTATTTTTTATCATTTTTTTCTTTTAATAAATCTCTAATTTCTTTAAGAAGTTCTTCTGTTGTATCTTTCTTAGCAGCTTCTTCTTTCTTTTCTTCTTGTTTTTCTTTTTTCTTTAGTTCATCAATTTTTTTGTGAATCTTATCAAGGTATCTAACTGTTATAAAAATTGAGAAAGCAATGATTAAGAATTCAACAATTGTTTGAAGGAAGTTACCATATGTTAAAACAATTGGTTCAACAGCTGGTGTTGTTTCAGTAGCTTCAACTCCTTCAACTAAAGTATATGATAATGTAGCAAGATTGATTTCACCTGTAAGTACACTTATTGCTGGCATTACTAAATCGTTAACTAAACTTGTAACGATCTTTCCAAATGCACCCCCAATAACAACCCCAACAGCTAGATCAATGATGTTACCTTTCATAGCAAAGCTTGAAAAATCATTCATTAAGTTTTTAACTTTCTTAGTTGATTTGTTTAATTCATCTTTAACATCTAATTTTTTAGATTGTTTTTTTGTTTCTTTTTTAACTTCTTTTTTTACTTCTTTTTTAGTTTCTTTTTTAGTTTCTTTTTTAGTTTCTTTTTTAGTTTCTTTTTTAACTGTTTTTTTGTTTTCTTTTTCGTTTTTCATTTCTAAAAATATCTCCTTTTTTTAACCTTTAAAATCTAAAATTATTATAGCATTTTAGTGCTTGATGTCAACGAAAAAATAGACTTTTTAAAAGTTTTTTAACCCTTTATTTATCAAGGTTTCAGGGCCTTTATATTTGGAATTTTTTGCAAGAAAAAAAGTGGCTAAATTGCCACTTTATTTCCACTCCTGTCATACAGGTTTGATTTTCTTATCTCATTTCTTTTTTCTGAGCCTTCCCTATCATAGGAATCTTCAGTAGTGCGAGTTTTTGGTGTGTCGCCCTGCTTTTTAACAGGCTCTATAAGGGGTTTTTTCTTCTCTTCAACTTCCTTAGCTTTTTTTACTGTGTCGGTCTCTTCATGGAACCAGCCTGGATAGTTGCGATAAACTGTGTTATAAATATTCATAATCTTTTCTCCTTATAGTATGGATAAATCCACAAAAATAATAGGTTAATTATATACTATTTTCCAATATTTGTCAATAATTTTGATATAAAAATTCATTAAAAAAAGCAGGAAATACCTGCTTTTTATATGTTTTTATTATTTTATGCATTTTCAAGGAAAACTACATAAGCTTTATAAGCTTCATAAACATCATATTTTGATGTAATTTCGAATGGAGAGTGCATTCCAATAACTCCAACACCAGCGTCGATTGTTCTAACACCACGTTGAGCTAGGTATTTAGCGATTGTACCTCCGCCTCCTTCATCAACTTTACCAAGTTCACTAACTTGCCACTTAATATCATGTTTATTAAATAGTCTTCTAAGTTCACTGAAATATTCGCTATCACAGTCATTTGATCCTGATTTTCCGCCAGAGCCTGTGAATTTAACAAGTGTTAAACCATAAGATAATCTAGCAGCATTTTGAAGATCATGAACTTCTTTAAATACTGGATGAACTGCAGCATCAACGTCGCTTGATAATGCTTTACTATTCCACATACATCTACTCATAGCAACTTGATTGAATCCACCATTTAATTTATAAATAAAATCAGTCATGCAGTATTCAATGAATTGTCCTTGAAGTCCTGTTGAACCATTTGATCCTATTTCTTCTTTGTCTGTTAAGAATACACATAATGTTTTCTTTGGTGCTTTTTTAACATCGAAGATTGCTCTTACAGATGTATAAGCACAAACTCTATCATCTTGTCCGTAAGAAGCAACTAAGCCTCTATCGAAACCAACATCTCTTGCTTTAAAACTTGGAACAATTTCAAGTTCTGCTGTTAAGAAATCTTCTTCTTCAATTCCATAATCAGCATTTAATTTTTCAAGAACAGCCATCTTAACACCATTCTTGTCATCTTTAGTTTTAGTAGGAACAGAACCAATTATAAGTCTTAGTTCTTCACCTTTTAAAACTTCTCTAGTTTTTCTTTCTCCTTGAACTTTACTAGCAAGGTGAGGAAGTAAATCACCTATAACAAAGATAGGATCTTCATCACTTTCACCAATTGTAAGTTCAACTTTCTTACCATCTTTTAAGAACACAACACCATGTAGTGCTAGAGGAATTGATCCCCATTGATATTTTTTAATACCACCATAGTAGTGTGTTTTAAGAAGAGCAAGTTCTTCATCTTCATATAATGGACTTTGTTTTAAATCAAGTCTTGGTGAATCAATATGACTTACAACAAAGTTAACACCTTTTTCTATATCTTCTTTACCAGCGATAAATAAAACAATATTTTTTCCTCTATTGTTATAATATACTTTATCACCAGGTTTAATCATACTCATATCTTCTGCATTTTTGTAACCATTAGCGATAGCCATTTTTTCAAATTCATTAACAGCTTCTCTTTCTGTCTTAGCAGCATTAAGGAATTTTTTATAGTCTTCACAGAATTTTTGAATATCATTCATATTCTTTTTATCTATATCTTTATAACCATTAGTTCTTTTATATTCCATACACTCCTCCTTACTTTAATGTTAATTTTAGCATGTTCTTTTTTATAGTCAATACTAAAATTGCATACCCTTATCTCTTTACAAAATCTTAAACTCGTTATATAATACATATACAAATATAGTTATTTGCGATTTTTTTCTTAATCGTACGGGGGTGTTATTATGAATATTTTTGGCATCTTAGTTGCAGGTTTTGCAGCACTATTCGTAATCATGTTGCTTATAGCACGTCAGGCACAGCTACCTAGAAATTATTTTATCGCTTTTATATTTTCATGTCTTGCATTAGCATGTAATATAATTAACCTTATCATGAATTTCAAACTCAGTATTATAACTTATGTTATAATCAACGCGGTAGTTTGTTTCTTCGCATATGTACTTTATGTGTACAAGAAGAGCCAGTGGTAAATTATCATGATACAATTAAATAGTAAACATAAAAAAAGAAGAGTTTGATCTCTTCTTTTTTTATTTGTTGTTTTAATTTATTTTTTATTTTTTGTTTTTAGTTTTTTATTTTTTGTTTTTTATTATTCAAAAATTTTATGCTTTAACTTTTTTATTTTTATTTTTATTTTTTGAATTTATGTTTTTATTCATTTCTCTATAATCAATTTTTTCATTCTTACGCATTTTTATAAATAAAAATATTCCTGTTATAAATAATAAGACTGCAACGATTTGTGAAATTGGAACATTACAAATTAATAATTGATCTGTTCTTAATCCTTCAACAAAAAATCTTGCAAATGAATACAATGTAATATAACTAATAAAAACTTCACCTAAGAAATGTTTATGATTATACATGTAAAGTAAAATTATAAATATAATTAATGTACAAATTGATTCATATAAAAAAGTTGGTTGTACTTGTATATATTCTGCATTAAAATAATTAACAGTTTGATTAGCAAGTGAAGCTGGTAATTCACGAACTGTATCAAGACGTAATGCCATACTAAATAATGAATCACTTACTCCTCCGAATGCTTCTCTATTAAAAAAGTTTCCCCATCTTCCCATGCATTGACCAAGTGCTAAAAATGGTGCAAATAAATCTGCAAGATAGAAGAAATTTATTTTCTTAATTTTACAATATACAATTGTTGTTATAATAGCACCAATTACTCCACCATAAATTGCAATGCCACCATTTCTTAAAGCAAATATTTCTAACAAATTATTTTTATAATAATCCCAAGAGAAAATTACAAAATAAGTTCTTGCTCCTATCACACTAAAAATTAAAACGCTTGCAACATAACCAAAAAAATCATCTATACTCTTACCTTGTTTTTTTAATAAATAATCAATAGAAAAATATCCAATTAAAATTGCAGTTGTAATAATTACAGCATACCAATAAATATTAAATCCAAAAATAGAAATAGCGACTCTACTTAAATGATTTATTTTTATTCCTAAATGAGGAAAATAAATTTCTGGCATAATTACCTCCTAAAAAATATTTAGTAATGCAGGGCAGTGATCACTACCTAATGTATCACATAATATATCAGCATCTTTCATTTCTTTTTCTAATTTATTTGATACTATAAAATAATCAATTCTCCATCCAGCATTTTTTTCTCTTGCATGGAACATATAACTCCACCAAGAATATACATCAGTTTTATCTGGATAAAAATATCTGTAAGAATCAATAAAACCAGCGTCTAATAATTCTGTCATTTTATTTCTTTCTTCATCAGTAAATCCTGCGTTATGATGATTTGATGATGGATTTTTTAAATCAATTTCCTTATGTGCAACATTTAAATCGCCACAAAGAACAACACCTTTTTTCTTATCTAAAGTTTTTAAATAATTTCTAAAATCATCTTCCCACTTCATACGATAATCTAATCTTTCAAGTTCACGTTTTGAATTTGGAGTATAACAACATACTAAATAGAATTTTTCAAATTCTAAAGTTATAACTCTTCCCTCATGATCATGTTCATCAATATCTATTCCGTAAGTAACATTAAGTGGTTTAATTTTTGTATAAACAGCTGTTCCAGAATATCCTGCTTTATCAGCACTATTCATATATAAATCATAACCATCTATACTTATATCTTCTTGTCCTTCTTTCATTTTTGTTTCTTGAACACAATATATATCTGCATTTTCATTTTTTATAAAATCATAAAATCCTTTTTGAATACATGATCTTAATTTCATTTTTCTCTCCTAAATATTTTCTTATACATCACAAAATATATTATATTAAAATGTAATTAATATGCAAGTTATTAAAAAAATTTTTATACACTAAAAAAGTCACTTCAAAAATTTGAAGTGACTTTATATTTTAAATATTAATCTTCAACTAATTCTTCATCATCAAATGATTCTTTTTCTTTTACGTTGATAGCTTGATATTTTTTAATACCAGTTCCAGCTGGAATCATCTTACCTAAGATAACGTTTTCTTTGATACCTTTTAAGTGGTCAGCTTTTCCGCTGATTGCAGCTTCAGTAAGAACTCTTGTTGTTTCTTGGAATGAAGCAGCTGATAAGAATGATTCAGTAGATAATGATGCTTTTGTAATTCCTAGTAACATTTGTGAATATGTTGCTGGTGTTTTACCTTTAGCTTCTAATTTTTCATTTACTAATTCAATTTCTCTCTTATCAACAATAGTACCAGGTAAGAATTCTGAGTTACCTTGTTCTTCGATTCTAACTTTCTTTAGCATTTGTTTTACAATAATTTCAACGTGTTTATCATTGA
>JAKSVV010000051.1 GCA_024407775.1 Clostridia bacterium | reverse complement strand
CTCCTTATATTATATAATAAAAGCGAGTCTCTAAAATTAGGAACTAAATCATAATCTTAAAATATTAACTTCATTCATTAAATAAATATAATTTTAAAACCCTAGGAAATATCTAGTTCACCAAACCTTAGATACATCACTATGTGTCTAGTATAATATATTTATAAAAATTTGCAAGTAAAAAACAATATAAATTTTCAATTGAAGAAATTATTGATAATTTGACATAATTTGAGATATTTAATATAATACGATTTAACTAATGTTGGTGCTTTATAAAGTACATTGCAAGGGATATTCATGGAGGGATGATATATGCATTATATCGAAATCTATCTTGCTTTATTTTTAATAAGTTTTGTCATTATGTATTTAGGAAGAAAATTAGGAAACACTTATGTGGATGTAATTTTTAAAATCATATGTTCATTGTTACTAGTAATAGTAAGTATATATGTTAGAAATTTTTATCCATTAAGTTATTTTACAATGCTAATTCCAATTGGTATGCTATGCGGATTCTTTGGTGATTTTTTTCTTGGTATAAGAAGATTACCTAACTTATCAAGTCATAAAAAATTTTTATCATTTGGATTAGGAGTTTTAGCATTTCTAGCTGGACACATTGTATATATAATTTCTTTTAGTAACTTTTATAAATTGAAATCTGAGCAATTAATTAGCATAACACTTTTATCATTTGTTACACTTTATGTTGTATCTGTTAAAAAAGATAGTTTTAAATTTGATAATAAGATTGTTAAAATTGTTTCTTACATTTACGGATACGTTGTAACATTTGTAATGTTAGTAACATTAGCTATTGCTGCTAGTTATAACGTGAAAAGCAGTTTTATTCTTTTTACAAGTGGAGTAATATTTTTCTTATCTGATTTACTACTTCTATTTATTTATTTTGGAAAGAATGAAAAGTCAAAGAAGAAATATTTATTTTATAATATGATCAATCTAAGTACATATTATTTAGCACAGATTGGATTTATATTATTACCACTATATTATGCTAGTTTGAAATGACAAAACTAAAAACAAAACTATAAAAATAAAAAGCTAAGAATTTATTCTTAGCTTTTTTATTTTTATTCATTCATTAATTTTTTCATAATAGGAACATCAGCATCAGCCCAATCTAAAGAATCAAGATCTTTTTTATCAAGCCATTTAAAATCTATATGTTCTTTCATATTAAATTTATCACTTGTTGCATTAACTATAAAACTATGCATTGTAATTTCAAAGTCTGGATATTCATGAGTTATTGTCATAAAGAAATCATCTTCATTAATATTTAAATCATAATCCATTTCTTCTTTTAATTCTCTCATTAATGCTTCATTATATTTTTCTCCTTCTTCTACTTTTCCTCCAGGAAATTCATATTTAAAAGAAGTATATTTATGTTTACCATCTGGTCTTTGCATACATAATATTTTATTATCATAATTTATAATTGCACATACTACTTCAACGTGTTTCATTTTTTCATCTCCATATTAATAATTACTACATATATTGTTATATAATTTTTTAATAATTTTTTCAACAAAATAAAAAAAGTATTTTTTTCAAAATACTTTTTTATATTTAATTTAATTAATCTTCATCATCTTCGTCTACTTCAACTGCTTTTTTTCTTCCTCTTTTTTTAGGAGCTTCACTTGCAGCTTCTGCTTCAGCTTCAACTTTAGCAGGAACGAATTCTACATTTTCAAGACCATACATTTCTCTAATCTTGTTTTCAACTTCATTCATTACTTCAGGATTTTCTCTTAAGTATAATTTAGCATTTTCTCTACCTTGTCCAATTCTTACTCCATCATAAGAATACCAAGCTCCTGATTTTTCAATTACATCTAAGCTTGCTGCTAAATCAATGATATCTCCTTCCGAAGAAATTCCTTCACCATACATAATATCAAATTCTGCTGTTCTAAATGGAGGTGCTACTTTATTTTTAACTACTTTAGCAACAACTCTGTTACCAATTAATTGATCTCCAGTTTTAATAGCATCTTTCTTTCTTACATCTATTCTAACTGATGAATAGAATTTTAAAGCTCTACCACCAGTAGTTGTTTCAGGGTTACCAAACATAACACCAACTTTTTCTCTTAATTGGTTGATGAAAATAATTGATGATTTTGATTTTGAAACTACAGCTGTTAATTTTCTTAAAGCTTGGCTCATTAATCTTGCTTGAAGACCTACATGAACATCTCCCATTTCTCCATCAATTTCACTCTTTGGAACAAGTGCTGCAACAGAGTCAACAACAACTAAATCAACTACTCCTGATCTAATAATTGTTTCTGCAATTTCTAATGCTTGTTCACCATAGTCTGGTTGTGAAATATATAAGTTATTAATATCTACTCCAATTTTTTCTGCGTAAACAGGATCTAAAGCATGTTCAGCATCTATGAATGCACAAATTCCACCTCTCTTTTGAACTTCTGCAATCATATGTAATGTTAATGTTGTTTTACCTGAAGATTCAGGACCATATACTTCTATGATTCTTCCCTTTGGTATTCCTCCAACACCAAGTGCAATATCTAAACTTAATGATCCAGTTGGTGTACTAGCGATTTGCATAGTTTCAGCTTGATCACCTAATCTCATTACAGCGCCTTTACCAAATTGTTTTTCAATATGAGTAAGTGCTGCTTCTAGTGCTTTTTGTTTTTCTTCGTTCATAATTTTCCTTCTTTCTAGTATTATCTAATTTCTTTTTTAATCATATCAAAATCACTTTTTTTGCCTTTTGAAAATTCTATTTTATCAAATACTCCTCCGATGTTTTCCATCTTTGAATCTGTACTAAATAACCATTCAGAACTTTTATTTAATCCTTGATTCATTAGGTTAATGTCTTGATTCATTTTTATAATGGAATCAGAAATAGATTTTTCATTGTTTAGCATACTTGCTAATGTTCTATCTAAATTGTCCATTTTGTCCCTCCTAATCTTTGATAACTAAATTATGAATATAAAATTTCTAATATCAATATTCTTTTAGTAAAAAATAAATTTTTCACAAAATATCAACATAAACGTGTCGATAATTTACTTTCACTATTAATTTCTATTCTTATAATTATTTATTTTCTTTTAAAACATTTTTATTTTGAATTAAATAAATTGTAAATGATACTATTGTAAGTAATGCTGTTAATATCATTAATATATTTGTTACATAAATATATATTGTAGCTAATAAATAAGGCATCATACTTGTTAATGGGAAGTATAATATAAGTAATATTGTCCAAAACATTTGTGCATTTGTTTTAACTTTACCCCACATGTTAGCTGCTATTACTGTTCCTTTTTCTGCTGCTATTGTTCTAAATGCAGTGATAGAAATTTCTCTTGCAACAATTAATGCTAATACCCACCATACATTATCATAAACTACTTCACATCCAATTTGTACGAAACAAATTAATGTACATATAATAAGTAGTTTATCTGCAATAGGGTCCATAAATTTTCCTAAGTTTGTTACTAAATTATATTTTCTTGCAATATATCCATCAAGAAAATCTGTTATACATGCAATTGCAAAAAGTGCAAATGCTACATACATATAAATATAATTATTTTGTCCTATCATAATAGATGCCATAACAAACGGAATTAAAATAATTCTTAAAAAAGTTAATTTGTTTGGTAAATTCATCTTACTCTACTTCCTTTCCGCAAAGATCATATCCTAGTGATTTATTAATTTCAACTTTAACATAATCACCTGCCATAAGTTCTCTATCTGATTCGAAGAAAACTATTCCGTCAACATCAGGCATGTCCATATATGTTCTTCCACAATAAACATTATCTTCACTTAGATATCCATCAACTATTACTTCAAATATTTTTCCAACATAATCATTAGATTTTTTCTCTGCAATTTTTTCTTGAATATCCATTACAATATTTTTTCTTTCAATTTTAATTTCATCATCAATTTGATTTTCAAATTTTTCAGCAGGTGTTCCATCTTCTTTTGAATAATCAAAAACACCAAGTCTATCAATTTTTAAATCTTTAACATCTTCACAAAGTCCATTAAAGTCTTCATCTGTTTCACCAGGGAATCCAACTATCAATGTTGATCTTATAATTATTTCAGGTATTTCCTTTTTTAGTTTTTTAATCTTATTAATTATTTCATCATGATTAGTTCGTCTACCCATAAGTTTTAAAATATTACTTTGTGTATGTTGAATTGGAATGTCTATATACTTGCAAACTTTTTCTTCATTCTTAATTACATTTATAATATCATCTGTAACATTTTCAGGATAACAATATAATAATCTTACCCAATGTATTCCATCAATTTCGCAAATCTTAGATACAAGTTCACTAAGTTTTACTTCACCATAAAGATCAATTCCATAGCAACTTACTTCTTGAGCAACTATTAATAATTCTGTTACTCCTTCACTTGCTAAAAATTTTGCTTCTTCAATTATATCTTCCATTGGTCTTGATTTATATTTACCTCTTATTAATGGTATTGCACAATATGTACAGAAGTTATTACATCCTTCAGCAATCTTTAAATATTCATAATGACCTGGAGTTGTAATTACTCTTTTTTTAACTGTATCTATTGCTTCTTTTTCAATAGCTTTAATATTTTTTTCACCATTATATAATCTATCAATTACTTCATTAATTCTTTCATAAGCATGTACACCTAATATTGCATCTACTTCTGGAAGTTCGTCAAACATATCATCTTTATAACGTTCACCTAAACATCCACAGCAAATTATATATTTACAATTGCCTTCTTTTTTATAATTACCCATTTCGATAATTGTATTTATACTTTCTTCCTTTGCATCTTTAATAAATGCACATGTATTAATTATTAAAATATCAGCTTCGTTTTCATCTGTTACTACAGTATGTCCCTTACTCATAACTAGCTCTAATATTTTTTCAGAATCAACTGTATTTTTATCACATCCAAGTGATATAAAACCTATTTTAGCCATATGTATTTCCTCCGAAAAAAATTATAGCAAACTAAATAAAATATACAAGTAAAAAATAATGAAAAAACCTATAAATTTTAATGTTTATAAATGTTTACAAAACTACTTTTTATGGTATAATCTTTTAATGTGATTTATAAATAAATTATAACAATAACAATATATAAATATTAAAGGATTAAGAAATGACTATTAAAAAAATGCAAAGGAAGATTAAAAGAGTTATTACTTTATCTCTAGCTATGATTATGATGTGTACTTCTTTTTCATATGCCAAAGAAGAGTTAAAAACCAACGAAGAAAATGTTAATACTGAATGCATAGCAGATCTTGTTTATGATATGGCTACTGGAGAATTATTATTTAGTAAAAACATAAATAAAAAATTATATCCTGCTAGTACAACTAAATTAATGACAGGATTACTTGCTATAGAATATGGTGACTTTAATGATACTATTACTTTTAATAGTGATAGTGTTAACCTTGAAGTTAATAGTTCTAATTTAGGATTTGTTAGTGGAGAAAAAATAACATTAAAAAATTTATTATATGGATTAATGTTAAAGAGTGCTAATGAAGCTGCAAATCAACTTGCATATTATATAAAAGATAAATCTGGATTATCTTATCATGATGCAGTTGATAAAAAGTTAAATGAAATTGGAGCACATGACTCTTCTTTCACATCACCTAGTGGACTTCATAAAGACAATCACTATACAACACCATATGATATGATGTTAATAGCAAAAGCTGCATTTAATAATGAAGAATTTAGAAAAATTTTTGAATCAACAAGTTATGTAATACCAAAAACAAATAAAGCAGGTGAACGTGAAGTATTTAATACTCACAAGATGATGTTCTCTACTTCACCTTATCACATTGATGGTGTGCTTGGTGGTAAAACAGGTTATACTGAAGAAGCCGGTCACTGTTTAGTAACATTCTTCAACAACGATGAATTAAATTTATTAGTTGTTACTATGAATGGTGAAACTTACTTTAATGATACAAAAGCAATTATTAAATATTTAAAAGATAATTATGAAACAAAAAAATTCTTTACTAAAGGAGAATACTTTACTACTCTTCCTGTATGTGATGAATCAGGAATTAAAATTGATCAACTTGAACTTACATTATCAGAAGATTTAAATCTAACAGTTCCAAAAGATTGGGCTGATGATTATAAAGTAACTCTTGTTAAAGATTATCTTAAAAAACAAAAAGAAGAAAATGATAGATTAGAAAAACAAGAAAAAGAATTATTAGATGATGATAAAGAAAATGATGATGAAAAAGAATCAACTGATGAATCTGAAGATAATTCTAATGAAGAAGAAAATAATGAAGATACTTCTATCGACGACGAAGATATAGATACATCAGATGAAAAACTTGAAGAATATAATTTAACAAATAAATATTTAATGCATATCTTCGATTATGAAAATGATTTATTTGAAATTACTTTAGATTTACCAGAAAATATTACTGATACTGTTCTTGAAAATGATATAGTTGGAAGAATTAATATCAAATATAATTCTGGTGAAGAAAAAAATATTAATATCATTTCTAAAGGAAATTATGATTTAACAA
The DNA here is from genome assembly GCA_024407775.1 of Clostridia bacterium. GTDB lineage: Bacteria > Bacillota > Clostridia > Lachnospirales > JAKSVV01 > JAKSVV01. The sequence continues at coordinate 4,630 of JAKSVV010000051.1, read as the reverse complement.
ACAGCATTGATCTTACAATTTTATATTGGATCTTATTCACTGCATTTTTAATTATATTAATCATATATATTAAAAAGATGATTGAACTTTATAAAGAAGAAAATGAAATTAAAAATAAATAACAAATAAAAAGAGCTCTAGAAAATTTCTAGAGCCCTTTTTTATATCATATAAAATATTACTAATTTAGTAGCTCAAAATCTATTGTCTGAGCAATTTCATTTGCAGCTACTACCTTAATTCTCACTTCTTCACCAAGGCGGTAAACTTTCTGAGTTCTAAGGTCAGTAATCTGAAGCTTCTCTTCATTGAACCTGCACTTTGAATGTCCACCAATAAAGCAGAAACCTTCAACTGTGTTTTCAAGTTCAACGAAAATACCAGTCTTTGATACGTTTGAAATCTTACCTGTATATACTTCACCAATATGATCCTTCATATACATGCACTTGTAGATCTTCTCAACTTCTCTTTCAACCTTATCAGCCTTAACTTCTGCAGTTGAAGATGTCTGTGCATCTTTCTCAAACATTGCCTGGTACTTATCTCTTAAATGAGAGTTATCATCAAGTAATGCCTTTAATGCTCTATGTACACAAAGGTCTGGATATCTTCTGATTGGTGATGTAAAGTGACAATATGTCTGCTCTGCAATACCGAAGTGACCAATGTTTACTGTACTATACTTAGCTTTACGCTGTGTACGTGTCATGAGAGCTGAAAGATAATCTTCATCTGGCTGACCTTCGATATCCTTGATTACTGTCTGGAAGAACTTCCATGGGTTCTCAAGATTATCGTAGTTTACTGGATAACCAAGTTCATTTAAGATGTCTACAAATGACTCAACCTTGCCATCGTCAGGAAGATCATGAACACGGTAGATACATGGATACTGTGCATTCTCGAGTGCTGTAGCAACTGTAATGTTTGCTGCAATCATGAATGACTGAATAAGCTTTGTTGCTTCATTTGCTACATGGCATGTAAAGCCTTCAAGCTTACCTTCTGGATTGATGTCCAGTTTTGCTTCTTTACTCTTAAATTCAAGATAACCACGTCTCTCAGCTTTTTTCTGAAGGATTCTTGCAAGTACTCTCATTTCACGGAGCATTGGAAGAATATCTTCATACTTAGCTGCTACTTCTTCTTCGCCTCGGAAGATGTCCATAACTTCGTCATAGTTCATGTTATAGTTAACACGAATAACTGACTGACAAATGTCATAATCTACAAGTCTGCAAGACTTAGGCTCGATTTCCATGTTACATGTCATAGCAAGTCTATCAACATTCTCATTAAGAGAACAAATACCATTACTAAGCTGCTTTGGAATCATAGGAATAACCTGACCACCAGCGTAACATGAAGTTCCTCTTGTTCTAGCATCAACATCGATAGGTGAGCCACTATTTACATAGTAGTCAACATCAGCAATATCAACGCCGAGGAGGTAATTACCGTTAGGAAGTACTTCCAGTCTAATCGCATCATCACGATCCTTAGTATCCTTACCATCAATTGTAATAGTAAGCTTATTCCTGAGATCAACTCTGCCTTCAAGGTCTTCTTCATTGACAAATTCAGGAACGCGGGCTGCCTGCTTCTTAGAATCCTTAGAGAATTCTACAGAAAGTCCATACTTGCGAGCCATGCTCTTTACGAATGCATTTGCATCGTTCTTATGAGCTATAACCTCGTTCACAACTACAATGTAGTTATGATAAGCATCTTCACCGACAACGATGAATGATACGATTGCACCATCAATGGCTTTACCGATGTTTTCTGGGCTAATAAGAATATTAGAACCAAAAGCTGTTCCAAAAGGATTAAGGTAGTAGTTACCATTGCGGTATTCTACAACACCAACCTGCTCGGAAGTAAACCGGGATACCACCTTAAGAATGCGGCCACATGCCTTACCTTTCTCATAAGACGAAACCATAATTTCTACTCTGTCTCTATCCATTGCTGGAACACAGAATGTATAGTTCTCGTTAAGTGGCTTGTTTTCCACAGCTGTGATTACATCACCTTCATCAGTAAATACCTGACCAAGTTTTGCATTGTAAGTTCCAACGAACTTCTGATACATAAGTGAGTTTTTGACGTTATTCTTCTTCTTCATAGGATATAAATCCCTTTCTTTACTGTGCTGTTAACGGGTTACTAAGTATATAAACTCCTTTCATATGATATATTAAGTTGTAGGTTGCATGGTATGTTTACTAACATTAAAAAATATGCAACAATATGTACTTCCATTTTATACCATTTCCCATAAAATGTCAATACTTTTGGATTATAATTTTCCCTTATTTTTTCTAGGTTTTATGCACTTTTTTAAAGCAAAAAATTACCCCCTAAAATAAGACGTTTTTAGAGGGTAACTTATATAATATTATTCATTTATACTTTCTTTTTCATTGTAGGCCTTTATAAACTCAAAGTCTATTTCTCTCGCTTCTAGATTGACTTTGGCGACTTTTATTCTAACTTTATCGCCTAATGTGAAGATTCTACCTGTATTTTGACCTATCAAGCAGTATCTTTTTTCGTCATATTCATAGTTGTCTCCAAGGTCGGCAAGTCTTACTAATCCTTCAACTGTGTTGTCTAATTCTACGAATATTCCAAATCCAGTAACTCCAGATACAACTCCATCAAATTCTTCTTCAAGATAGTTTTGCATATATTCACATTTCTTATATTCTTCAACTTCTCTTTCGATTTCATCAGCAACTCTTTCACATTTACTTGTTCGAGTAGCAACTTCAGCTGTTCTATGTTTATAATGTTTTAGTCTATCATCTATAATACCTTGTTCGATATTTTCTTTTATAATTCTATGAATTGTAAGGTCAGCATATCTTCTAATTGGTGATGTAAAATGACAATAATATTTAGCAGCAAGTCCAAAGTGTCCATCATTTGTTGGTGTATATTTAGCTTGCTTCATTGATCTTAACATAAGTTTAGATAACATGCCTTCTTCTTTTTTACCTTCAATTTGTTCTAGAACTTTTTGAATTTCTTTAGGATAAATTTTTTCTTCATTTAATCTAAATGGAATACCTATACTTCTAACAAGTGCTGCAACATATTCTAGTTTTTCACTATCTGGTTCTTCATGTGATCTAAATACAAAAGGCAATTCATTGAATGAATATTCCTCAGCTACTGTTTCGTTAGCAGCAAGCATAAATTCTTCAATGATTTGTGTTGCTAAACTTCTTTCATATTTTTTGATTTCACATGCTTTACCATTTTCGTCTAAATAAATTTTACATTCTTCAGTTATAAATTCAAGTGCACCTCTTTTTATTCTCTTTTGGAATAAAATATTTTCAAGATCTTTCATACGACCAATCATATCTATGAAATCTTTATCTTCTTCTAAATATTTTGGATCGTTATCTATTACTCCTTGAACTTCTGTATATGTCATTCTCTTATTTGAATTAATAACTGATTTTGTGATTTCATAATTTACTCTATCACCACTTCTATCAAATTCCATAATGCATGATAGAGCATATCTATCAACGCCTTCATTAAGAGAACAAATTCCATTTGATAATTTATGAGGTAACATTGGTATAACTCTATCTACAACATAGATACTGTTTCCTCTTTTAAATGCTTCTTTATCAAGAGCGCTATCTTCTTTAACATAGTTAGTAACATCTGCAATGTGAACACCAAGTCTATAGTTACCATTAGGAAGTAAATCTATACTAATAGCATCATCTATATCTTTTGTATCTTCACCATCTATTGTTACTATCATCCAATCACGAATATCTTTTCTACCTTCAATATCATTGCTATCAATTTCATTTGGAATAGATTCAAGTTCTAATCTAACATCTTCACCAAATTCAGTTGGCACATCATATTCTTTTATGATAGATAAAATATCTACACCTGGATCATCTTTATGGCCAAGCACTTCAATAATTTCACCTTCAGGATTTTTATCATCAACATATTTAGTTATTTTAACTAAAACTTTTTCTCCTGTTACTGCTCCTTTATTTAATTTACTTGGTATAAAAATATCTTTAGTCATTCTTCTTGAATCAGGTTTAACAAATCCATAAGTTTTATTATCTTGGTATTCACCAACATATGTGTCTGTTCCTCTTTCAAGAATTTTTACTATTCTTCCTTCTCTAGATTTTGTTCCTTTTTCTTTTGTTACTTCACAAAGAACAATATCTTTATTAAATGCTCCATTAATATTTCTTGGTCCTATAAAAATATCTTCATCTTCACCATCAGGAAGAACAAATCCAAATCCTTTTTCATTAGCTTGGAATGTTCCAACTATTAATCCTTCTTTTTCAGGTGTTGAAAATTTATTTTCTCTCACTTTTAAAAGTTCTCCGCTATCAGCAAGATCATCTATTACTTGAGAAAGAATTTTTTCTTCATTTTTATCAAGATCAAGTTTACCTGAAAGAGTTTTAAACTTAATAGGCAAGTTTGCATTGTTACTTATTATTTCTTTAACTCCTTCAATAATTTCTTCTTCTGTCTTCATAATTACTCCTATATATTTTTTGCTATTTTACTTCATCTAGTAATTCTAATTTTTCACTAGCATCAACTACTTCATCAATAT
>JAKSVV010000050.1 GCA_024407775.1 Clostridia bacterium | reverse complement strand
AATATATAAAATATACATTAAAAAAATAAATACTAATAATAAATACTAAAATAATTTATAATTAATAATTTTAAGTTTATAAACTATTTAATAACACTTTAATTTATATATATGAGAGGTATATTATTATGCAAACTAAAGATTATAATGATTTTATTGAAAATGAAAATGTAAAAAAGATATTAGCTTTTCGTTTACCAAGATGGTCTCAGTTACCATCAGTAGATTTATATATGGATCAAGTACTAACATATATAAATAATACATTCAAAGATATAAATGTTAATGATGATATAGTATTAACTAAATCTATGATTAATAACTATGTTAAGAATAAAATAATAAAAGCACCAGATAATAAAAAGTATGATAAAACACATCTAGTATATCTAACAGTTATAATGATACTTAAAGATGTATTTAGTATTAATGATATTAAATCATTTATTACTATGCAAGAAGGTAGTTATAGTATAGATGTTGCATATGATTATTTTTGTAAAGAACTAGAAAATGTTCTAGTATCAACATTTACAAAAAGACAAGGCAATCTCCCATTTGTAGCTTCACACAGATCAAGTCAAATAGAAATAGTTAGATCAAGCATAATATCAACATGCAATAAATTGTTTGCACAAAGTTATATTAAATTCTTGAATAATGAGATTAATAAAAATAATAGTGAAACTACAATAGCAAAGAATAAACAAGCTAAACAAACTAAACAAACTAAACAAGCTAAACAAGCTAAAGCTAAAACAACTAAAGTTAAAACAACTAAAACTAAAACTAAAACTAAAAAGTAAAATACTATAATAATAAATACTTGTAATAATTAATTAGTTTATTTGCATTGTAGTTCTAAGGAGGATTACATGTCAAATATAAAATTAATAACTGATACAGGTTGTGATATGATAGAGGAATTAATAAAACAAGAAGTAGATTATATTCCACTATATGTTACTTTTGATGGAGAAAATTATCTTAAACAACTAGATGATGTATCCATAGAAGAATTTTATAATAGATTAAATAATAATGATAAAAATTCTTTTCATCCTAGAACATCTTGTCCATCTGTAGATGATTATTATAATATATTTACCAAACATATATCTAATGGTGATAGTGTGCTTATGTTATGCATTAATTCCAATTTCTCTGGAGCATATCAAGCAGCATTACTAGCTAAGAATATGGTATTAGAAGAAAACCCTAATGCTGAAATAGAAGTATATGATACAATGAACTGTACTTACACACAATATCTTATGTGTCTTAAGGTATGTGAAATGATTAAAGATAATAAAGATATTAGTATAATAAAAAATATTCTTGATATTATGAAAAGACAATCTAGAATATTTTTATATGTTGATGATTTATCATGCCTAGTAAAGGGTGGTAGACTTAAAAATGTTACAGCTCAAATAGCCAATGTATTACATATTAAACCTATACTAGAACTAAAAGATGGAGAATTACTTGCTACTAAAAAAGCAAAGGGTTCTAATAAAGCAGTAGATCAATTAATAAAAGATGTTAAAGATTTCTTAATGGATAAGAACATAAATAATTATAAATTTGGAATAATACATGGAGATAGATATGAAGATGCATTAGCTCTTAAAGATATATTAAATGAGGAATTAGATATTACAGGTGAAATAGATATCTGTAAACTAGGAGTATGCATAGGTATTCATGGTGGTCCTACTCTATTAGGTATAGCAGTTGGTGAGTTTAATAATTTATAGAAGATAATAAATAGATAGATAATAATAACTAATAAGAATAAATAATAAATAATAAATAATAAATAATAAATAATAAATAATAAACAATATCTGAATGGTAAGATAAAAAAGAAAAAGAATTAGTAAAAAGTAAAAATAAAAAATAAATAAGGGAAATACATCTATGTATTTCCCTTATTTGTTTCTATCCTTTAATAATGATACATCAATCTTTTCTGTCTCTAGATGAACATATTGTTTAGCAGTAAAAGATGTATTAGAGTGTCCTAGTATAGCTGATACTTGTACTAAATAATTTGGATAGCTATCTAAAAATAGTGTAGCAAAAGTATGTCTTAATGTATGGTTATGACATGTTAAATATTTTTTATTACCTGTTATTAAGAAACATATACTATATAATCTTTTAACTTCTTTATATATCTGATTATATGTTAGATACATATATTCATCTATATCTCCAAAGATAAATTCATCATCACTATTTAACTTATTACATCTTCTTTTTAACATCTCTATGACTTCATTATTACCTAGTGGTATTTTTCTTATTGAATGCATAGATTTAGTAATAGTAGTAATATCCCTATTACTACTATTACTAAATTTCTTATTACTATATTTATTATCTTTATTAAAAAATAATTGTTTACTTACTACTATGTAATTATTATCATCATTATTATTCTTATCACTACTATCACTTAAATAAATATCTTTTTTAGTTAAACCTAGTGCTTCACTTTTTCTCATACCTGTGTATACCATAAGTAAGTAACAATCAAAGTATTTATTATTTTCTGATACTTTAAGAAATATATCTCTTTCTATAGTAGTTAATGCTTCTTGAGTTTTAGATTCTATTTCTTTTGTTTCTCCATAACTAAATGATAGAAAAGGAGATTCTTTTATTATCTCCATATTAGTAGCACATTTAAATGCCATACGTAATAAGTCACATATATTCTTTTTACTTTTAAAACTCATTTCATCATTATTGTTTTTATTTAAGTAATAGTCTTTAATAGTATTTATTCTTCCTTTATATATATCTTTATCTAATGGTTCTAGATTAAATGATCTAGATACTAATTTATAATAGTTTATTATTACATCGTAAGAGTAATAATGTCCATCATAATCTAGATAACTATTAGTAGTAGTTTTATTATTAATAATGTTATCTTTAATTAATTTCTTTCTTTGTGATTTAATGTTAGAAAGAAATAAATAGATATCAGAACTAGATACTTCATCTAGTTTTAAATTAGAAAATACTTTATCTTCTAGTATGTATTTTATTCTATATTTAGATATATAGTATTCATTAGTAGATAATTTACCTTTGACATATTTTTTATTAGATGTATTTAATGCATAGTTATTAAACCATTCTAATACCCATTCTCCTATAGTAATATCTTTATAGTTTTTACCTTTATTACTAATAATAGTATTAAGTGCTTTAAGAATAGCATTATTAGTTTCATTAGCTATCTTTAGTTCTCTTGCTAGATATGTATTAATGTTATCACTAGTAATAGTAGTATCATTATTATTATCATAAGTATTATTAATTATATTAGTGTTAATTATTTTATTACCTCCTATATAGTAATATATATATTAGTGGAATGCCATCAAAAATTATTCTAGCACTAAATATATATAATTAGTATTGAAAAATGTCTTGTTTTTTAATTTATTTACATTAAACTTTATACATAAAAGTGTTGAAAAAATACAAACAAAATTTATAGATAAAGAAAGGAAAAACAATGAAAAAATTAACTAAAAGAATTATGGCATTAATGCTATCATTAGCAATGATACTTGGATGTATTCCATGTTTTAATAATGTAGCGAATGCTATAGATTTAAAAATGATACAAGAAATATTACAAACAGTAGATGGAAGTTTTCCTACAACAGAAATAGGTGCTTGGGAAAATGGAAAGGGAAGTATAGTTTATGGTAGTGCGCCATTACGTTTTTTTACAGATGGCACTCTGCAAAAACAATATAATCACAGTGCTGAATTTAAACTTAATGGCTCGACTTATGAATCAACAGATCATCCTGAGTTATTATTCCATATGACAGATAATAAATTAACAAGCATTGAAATTCTAGGAGAAGGTGCAATAGCTGGAATATATACAGCACCTTCAATTATTAATTTAACTATTAATACAGATCTTACTGATTTAGAAAAAGTAGTAAAATTTAAAACAGAAAATGATTATAATTTATATTTATCAAAAAAAGAAAATTCTTCTACAACTATAAATGTATATGAAGGTTTTTTGTTCCCTTATATTAATACAATATTGTTTACTGTTTCTTATTCTGATAAAATTGATTCTGTTGATAAAGTTTATTTTAATGGAACATGCTTAGAAAAAGCAAATAGTGATAGTAAACAAATAGCTAATACTAAAAATGGAATACCTTTCTATTATACTTATGAAGATGTATCTGCTTTTGAATATGTAATTGTTATCCCATTAGATTTTGGAAGAACATTTTCATTTGATATAGATATAAATGAAGAACTTACACCTGGTGATTTAGTCTTAACAAATATTCCGGATAGTATTAATGAACGAATGATTCGTATTGATGTTTATGAAAAAGATAGTGGAAGAAAACTTGCAGAATATGAAAAATTTGAAAAAGGAAAACCATATATTTTTGAAGTAGTATTTGGTCTTGAATTATCACCTTGCAAAATAGGAAAACTATATAAAGAAGTAACAGTTAATGGAACTAAAAGTACAGCAGATAATGGTCAAATTATAAATAATGATCATGATGAAACAATAGTAGTATATGAGTATGGTATACCTGCACCATCAAGTGGTTCAAAAAAATATAAAGCTACAAATACAAATGATTCAGCAGAAAAAATTACTGGATCAGGAAAGAAAGGTTCAACAAGAACAATAGTTCCTGAAGAAGGAAGAAAAGTATCAAGTGTATTAGTGACAGATAAAGAAGGAAATAAAATAGATGTTACTATGAATGCTGATGGAACATATTCATTTGTTCAACCAGCAGAAAATGTTAACGTAGAAGTAACATATATAAATAGAGAAATAACATTAAATATTGGATCAATAGAAGCAGCAGTAGATGGAGAAAAATCTAATCTTGATGTTGCACCTATTGTTAGAAATGATAGAACAATGTTACCAATAAGATTCGTTGCGGAAAACTTAGGAGCAAAAGTAGAATGGTCAGAAAAGAATCCAAACTACGTTGCTATTACAAGAGGAGATACAAAGATAGAAATTACTCTTGGAAGTGACATTATGAAAGTTAACAATAAAGATGTTAAATTAGACTCAGTAGCATTTGCAGAAAATGATAGAACTTACTTACCAGTAAGAGCAATCAGTGAAGCACTTAATGCAGTAGTTGAATGGAACGAAAATGAACCTAGCGTTGTTAAAATTTTTGAAAGATAATAAATTAAAAAAAATAATAAGTATAAATAATTTAATAAGTATATTATTAAACAATTAAATAATTAAATAATACGAATTAAAAACACCTGTATCCATTACAAAGTAAAGGATACAGGTGTTTTTAATACTTAATTTTAAAACATTTCCTTCATTATATATAAAGATATCTGGAATATGACATATAAATAGGATATAAATCGGATAAATAAGTGGTTTAAATATACTTAAATATACTTAAATAGTATTATGTCAAGAAAATATCTTGTAATATTATGTTACAATTTCAATACTATATTTTATGGTCAAATAGTAATAAACCTAGTAAATATAAGGGATTAGAGATATTTTTATTAGTTTACATACTATTACAATACGTCGATAGTGTTACAGAAACTTTACAAAACACTATAAGGGGTTGTAAATAAAAAAAATCATGAATATAATACAAGTAGCTTGAAAGGAAAAACATTATGATCTATTAAATGCAAACTATGGTAAATAGTAGCATAAATAATGGAATGTTGTGTTAACATAACAGTAATATTACAGTTACGTTACAATGGTTGACACTACTAACTATTATGTTATACTTTCAGTCATGGGGTCGGATTTGAATAACCGATAGCCCAAAAAATAATTTAAAATTTTATAAGGAGGAGTTTTCGAAATGAAAGCAATCAAAAGAACAGTTGCTGCATTATTAGCTACATTAATGTTAGCTACATCAACAAGCTTCACATTAGCTGCTGAAGAATATTCAGACAAAGAAGCAGTTGTAGTTGCTAAAGTAAATGCTGCTGGAATAATGACAGGAACAGACAAAGGATTTGAACCTTCAAAATCTCTTACAAGAGCAGAAGCTGCTGCTATCATCGTAAGAATGAAGGGAATTAGCGAAAGCGCTGTTAAAACAGCTGCTGGAACAACATTATTTAACGATGTTGCTGCAAGTCACTGGGCTTCAGGATACGTTAATCAAGCATCAAACCTTGGAATTGTTAAAGGTGTAAGTGCTACAGAATTCGCACCAGACAGAGAAGTTACTGTTGCAGAATTCACAACAATGGCCGTAAGAGCTTTAGGAGCTGGTCAATTAGTTGATAGTGAAGGAACATGGCCATCAAACTATGTTAACTTTGCAAATGAAAACAAAATTTTAGATGATGTAAATGCAATTTATACAGCAGTTGCAACAAGATTACAAGCTGCTACAATCGTTGCTAATACATTAAAAACAGTTATGTGGGAAAAATCAGGAGTTAAAACAAATGGTGAAATCACATGGCAAAAAACTCAATCTAAAGATACAATCTTAGATGATGTATTAGATATTGCTGAAATCAATGATGTACAAGTTACAGCAGTTGATTACAAAAACAACAAATTAACATTATGGATTGAAGACACAAATGAAGATGGTGTTGTAGATCCTACTGAAACTTCAGTAGAAAAAGTAGTTGATAGATTTGATTTAAGTTCTGTTAAACTAGGATATACATATGATGGATACTATGATAGAAAAAATAACAAAGTATTAGGATTATGGACAGCTGAAGATACAAAGATCGAATCAGTTGAATTCTCAGAAATTACTAAAGTTGGTTCTGATTATATCAGAGTAATGGTAAACGGAGAAGAAAAAGAATTCGATGTTAAAGGAGCTTATACAACATATTATAATACTGTTAAAGAAGCTGACAACAGTAAAGTAGTTAAATCTGAAGATTTATTTGGTACTATTGCTGTTAAAGATGATGAAGTTAAAACAATTTATCTTGAACAATATGTTTACGCTGGTGCAGTAAAAGAAGTTACTGATACAAGAGTAAAATTTGAAACATTAACAGGAAATACATCTTATGCTGATGCTTCAACATTCAAATTAGATGATGAAGATTTAACATATTTTGTTGTTAAAGATGGTAAAGCAATTGATGTAAAAGACATTGAAGAAGATGACGTTGTATTCTATTATATGGAAGGAACAAAAGTATTCCATGTATTTGTTACAAATGATATAATTGAAGGAAAAGTTACTTCAGTTGGTGCATCTTATATTAAATTAGATGGAACAAAATATACAGTAGTTACATCTACAACACCTGCATTTAGTGCAGCTTCATTCTCTACAGATACAACAGTTGAAGCTTACTTAAATAAAGCTGGAAAGATTGTTGCATTCAAAGTAGTTGAAGGTGCTGGTAAATATGCAGTAGTAAGTTCAATTGAATTTGTTAAAAACAACAAAGATGTTGTTAAAGCAAATATTAAATTAGCTTACACAGATGGTACAGAATCTGATGTTATGGAATTAAAATTAGATTCTAAAACAGCAAATGCTGTTACAAGCTTAGAAAAATTATTTGTAGATAATGATTCTGCAACAGGAATTCAAGTTGATAAAGACACAACTCATACAGATTATGAATATTCAATTGCTCCAGCAGATTATGATAACGTAAAAACATTAAATAGTATTGTTAAAAACAACTTCTACAATACAATTTTAGGAAAAGCTGTAGATTACAATATTGAAGGTGGTAAATTAGTATTACTTTCAAATGCTAAGATTGGTTCTGAACAATCTTCAATGGAATATGTAGCTGGATCTTCTAAGAACTATTTCAAAGATGGATCAAGCAATATTACATATATTAATGATTCAACAAAAGTATTAGCTGTTAAATTAGACAGTGATGACAAATACAAAGCAGTTGTTAAAGCTGTTGATGTTGATGCTATGAGCAAACAAACAGGATTAAAAGTAACATTTATCGATGTTGATGCTGCTACAAAAGTAGCTAAAGTAGCTATCATTAATGAAGAAAGCGGAGCAAAAGTTTCTAAAGGAGCTTCTACAGGTAAATGGGCAGTTGTAACTGATGTTACTACATCTGTTTCAACAGACGCTGATTACAAATATGAAGTTACAGTTATCACATCTGATAACAAAGAAGTAGTATACAACTCTGATGTTGATTATACAGGATCATATGGTGAACTAGTATTAAATGGTGATGAAATTTCTGATTTCACAACAGACGATTACGCACCTGTAACATTAGGTTCTCTATATGTTGCTAAAGAAGAAGACGGAGTATTATATTTAGTAGCTGATAATGCTGCTGAAAATACTTTTGCTAAAACATATGTTTTAGCTGATGATGTTGTATATGTTGAATTAGATGGTTCTGCATCAGGAGAAGCAAGTGTTGGTAAAGCATCTGCTATCGACAATGTTGATGTTGATTTATCTGATTTATACGACGCAACTAATGCAACAGAAATCGCTTGGGTATTAACATATGCCGAAGAATCTGGAGCACCAGAAGTTGTTGCTATTGCATACATTGCAAAATAATAACTTTGAAATAAACAAAAAGAACTCACATAATGTGAGTTCTTTTTGTTGTTATAGAACTGAAATATTATTCTAATACAATTGTTAATGTATCATGATATACATCTTTTGTTGAAACTTCAAATGATTTTAATGTTAAACCTGATTTAATTGTAATATCTTCTTTTGCAATTGAACCAAAGTATTCACCAGCAGCTGCTGTAAAGCTATATGTACCTGCTGTAGTTTTTTCAGTTGCATCAAATGATGTTAATTCTGTTTTATCTACAACTGTATATACTACTAATACAATTTCTGTTGATTTTTCATCTTGATCTATTAAAGTAATTGCTGTTGAAACTTTAACATAATCTGTAGTAGAATCTTCATATTCTTCTAAATCAGAAACAGATTTAACTGTATATGTTTTCTTAGAACTATTATATTGAAGTACTAAAACATCATCAGCAAATGTTCCAACTTTATTATCTGAGAATGTAATTTCATCTCTTGATGTAACAATTTCCTTTACAGTAACATTAGAAACTAATGTTGCTAAGAAATCTTCTGTTGCAGATGTTGGCATTAAATCGATATCACTGATTACATCATCTTTTACTGATAAATCAACTAATTTTCCTTCACTTGCAGCAACTACATCATATTTGCTTGTTGTTTTGTTAATAGCTGTTAATGTTGCTTTCTTACCATCTAAGTAAATAACATCAACTTCAATAGATTTTTCACCATCAACTTTTTCAGCATTTCTAATATCAGCAATAAATGCTAAATTAGCTTCACCTGATTTTGTGATTGTTGAACCAATACCAAAAATAACAGCATCAACTGTTTTTTCATCTTCATCGTAGTTTACTACGAAAGAATCTCCAGCAAATGTTGTAACATCATCTAAATCATCATATGATAGAACTTCAACTTTTAATCCGTATGTTCCATCTTCTTTAACTTTGATGAATGTTGTATCTTCTGTTACATATACATTTGTAATTGTATTTGGAGTAGCTGCATGATCTTTAACAGCAGAAATTTTAGCTGTTTTCTTTGCAACTGTTAATGTAGCAGCTGCATCTACTGTATAGAATTCTTCATCTTTTGCAGATGAAATTGCTTTAAATGTAACTTTGTCTCCAGAAACTTCATAACAAACTGCTTGACCTAAAGCTGCATTAGCTTTTGTTAAGATAGCAGCATATTCAAGTCCTGTAACATCTGTTCCATTATTATCAGCTTTATAAGTATCTTTTGTAGAATCTTCTTTAGCGTCTGAGTAATCATATAATTCTTCGATTGTATCTAATACATCGATTGTTAATAAATCTGAAGTTGTTCCATCCATATATGTTAATTTAACTTCAGCATTTGCCCATCCATATTTATCGGCATATGGTTTAAAGTAAGAAATTATAGCAACGTCAGAAACTGATTTATTATCAACTTCTTTAAACATAACTACTTTTCCTGCTCTATTTAACCAAGCTTCAATTTCATCACCTGGTTTAATTGTGTTACTATATAATGCATCAATTACATCATATTTTGTTCCACTAATTGTAATTGTTTGATATGTTGAATTATCTTTAACTGTTGAAACTTTTCCTTCTACAGAATCTGTGATAACTTCACCAACATATTTTCTTCCACCATCTAAGTTAGATGTATAGTATGCAATAGCGTCTCCTTCTTTAAGATCTGAGAAAGACATTCCATTGTTATTTTTTGTTAAGAAATATTCATTATCTTCAACATCAAAAGTGATAGCAGCTGTGTCACCACCATTAACGTCTTTGTCCATTTTTACTTTGTTTGATGTAACTTCATCAACAACAGCATATTTAGCATATTCTGTTGCATATAATGAAATAATTTCATCATCATCATCATTTAAGTAAGCTGTACCAAACATATTAGCGTTTTTGCTTACTAATGCTGCAACTGCACCAACATTTAATTCTTCATTTAAAGAATATTTTGGAAAAAGAGGATTTCCTTCTTTATCTTTTGTTGCAACTGTATACATTACTTCTTCACCATCAACTACTAATTTAACTTTTCCTGCTTTAGTACATTTAGCAATTGCTGTAAAGTTTACTGTGTTTTCTTCATCTAACCATAATCCACAAATTACTTTGTCTTCATTTACCCATGTATTATATGTTAGACCAACTTTAATGTTTGTTAAATCAAATTTTTCATTAACTTTTTTGTTTCCATTAACTTTATGATCATTATTAGAAACTGAAGAAACTGTAATAGTTCCATCTGCTAATTTTAAAACATTTTTTCTAATTGTTTGAACTGGGTATGTTTTTCCCCATTCGATTTCTCCGTTAGATTTTACTCCAACTTTTTCCCACATTGTTGTTTCTAACGTGTTAGCTACGATTGTAGCAGCATTCATTCTTGAAGCTGTAGCTGTATAAATAGCATTTACATCATCAAGAATTCCATTTTCATTAGCAAAGTTAACATAGTTAACTGGCCATGTTCCTTGAGAATCAACTAATTGACCTGCTCCTAAAGCTCTTACGGCCATAGTTGTGAATTCAGCAACTGTAACTTCTCTGTCTGGAGCAAATTCTGTAGCAGAAACTCCTTTAACAATTCCTAAGTTACTTGCTTGGTTAACGTATCCTGAAGCCCAGTGACTTGCAGCAACATCGTTAAATAATGTTGTTCCAGCAGCTGTTTTAACAGCGCTTTCGCTAATTCCCTTCATTCTTACGATGATAGCAGCAGCTTCTGCTCTTGTAAGAGATTTTGAAGGTTCAAATCCTTTGTCTGTTCCTGTCATTATTCCAGCAGCATTTACTTTTG
>JAKSVV010000005.1 GCA_024407775.1 Clostridia bacterium | reverse complement strand
TCTAAAAAAGCTTCACAATGTAAAAATGGTCACAGACAACCATTTACAGCTGTAAGAATTGAAAAGATTGTAAAATAATAAATTATAAGAAGGCTATTATGATTAATGTAGTAATTAAAAAAAATAAAGAAGGTATCCCTTATTATTTTGAAACTAGTGGTCATGCAATGTTTGCAGATCCTGGTAAGGATATCGTATGTAGCGCCGTAAGCGTACTCATGATTACACTTGCAAATAGTATGGAGCTAAATACTAAAGATAAAGTAGAAATTGATGAAGACGTTAAAAAGGCAAGTATTACTATAAATATGCCAACAATAAAAGATAATAAAGCATCTAGTGAACTTATCACTTTAAGTAAGACTTTATATCTTGGACTAACTCAGATTAATGAAGAGTATGAACATAAATACATTAGTGTAAAGGAGGAAATACAATGTTAAGATTGAATTTACAATTCTTTGCTCATAAGGTAGGACAAGGTTCAACAAAGAACGGAAGAGACTCAGAATCAAAAAGATTAGGAGCTAAAAGAGCTGACGGACAATTTGTTTTAGCTGGAAATATCTTATATAAACAAAGAGGAACAAAAATTCATCCAGGTAAAAATGTAGGAATCGGATCTGATGATACATTATTTGCTTTAATCGATGGATATGTAAAATTTGAAAGAATGGGAAGAAGCAAAACTAAAGTTTCTGTATATGAAGAAAGAGCTTAGTTTCTAGCCTATTTATGAATGAAAGTTTTAGAGAATTAATATATAAAGGGTTAACGTGCGTGTTAACCCTTTTTATTTTTAAAAAAAGTTAGTGTTTATAATACTTAGAGCGAAAAAATTAGTTTACATAAATTACTCAAAAGTATTGACAAATAAAAACTATATTGTATAATTAAGGCAAAATAGGGAGAGTGTATACTCGTGAAAATAGGGATTAGTTTTCACCACAATGTGTACCTATGAATCTATAGCAAGGAGGCTAATATGAGAGTGGAAAATGTGCTAAGTGGATTACAAAGTGTTGGATTTAATAACGAAAAACCAGCAGGTAAGACTAGTAGTATAAAGAATGCTGGAGAAATAATGGAAGAAAAAGAAATATTAAGCGAAATAAGACATGATGGTAATGAAGATATTGCTACAAGAAATGTTAAGGCACTAAGTACTCAAGATGAAGTTACTAGGTTTCAAGTTGCAAGTTCTGGATTAAAGAAACAAGCTAAAGTCTTAGAACAAACAAAAGAAGATATTATTAGTGGTAAGTATAGCAATATTGAAGATATCAATAATCGCATATCTCTCATGAAAGAAGAGCTTAAAGAAGTATCTGATAAGACAACTTACCAAGGCGTAATGTTATTTGAAGGTGATGACGGTAATGAAAGCTTTCAAATTCCTAGCATAAGACTTGGAGGTAAAAATTTCTTACCATTACAAGATTTGAAGATTGACTCAAAAGAAGATCTAACAAATGCAATGGCTACAATAGAAAGCGCTATTACAAAGATAACAAATGAAATAGCAACATGTAAATCAAAGATAGATGAAAAAACTAGTGAATTAACAAGCGGATCTTCTGGATTTAGCTATGTAGATGCAAGCGTTGCACGTGAACTTATGCAATCATTAAAGAGTGAAATATATACTCGTGGACAAGAATTAATAAGATCACAAGCAGTTAGTGATAATAATTTATATTAGAAATAAAATATAATATAATATAAGTGGCATGAATCGCTTTCATGTCACTTTTTTAGTTAAAAAGGTAGATGAATATCAGTATTTATGATATATTATAGTAAAAACTGACGTATAGATGCGCTATTTTGAGTTAAGGAGGATATTATGCCAAAGTTAGATATAGCAGGAAACAATTCATTATATGGAATAGAAGATAGTGAGATTGAAGCAGGATCTGAAGTAACATTTCGCGTAACGCAAATGATGGGTGGAATATTAACACCAAAGTCAGATGATGTTGAATTTACTTTCTCAATGCAAGATCCAGCTGGAACATATCACTTTATAATGCCTAGTCATGATGTAAAGATAGATATAGTGTCTACTCCAGCATATAATCCATATGGATTTAATAACTAAGAACTTAACTAGCCCTCAAATAGAGGGCTTTTTTAATGCATGGATTTCTGTTTTATAATATATTAAATATAACAATAATATAGAAGGAATCTATGTTTCATATCAATACTATTCTTATAAAAAATATGGAAAAAGTATTGATTGGCGTTTTACCATTTATCCTTTTATGGGCTTAGAAAACTGGAAAAAAATAATGCAAAAAAATTTCCATAAAATATTCCATTATTTGCCAATTTGTGTTATAATATATGTAGATAATTATGCAGTAAAGGATTACGAAATACATTTTTAGGGAGGAAATATAATTATGGAAATAAGAAGTGTACAAGCTCAAACAAAGATTGAAACACCAAGGATTGAAAAGAAAGCCATTAATGTAAAGAAAGCTGAAGCTAAAGAAGTTAGAAAACAATCTAACGTTAGAAAAGCTAAATTTAATGACATGAAAATTAAAGGTAAACAAATTAAATCATCTAGTGAAGCTAAGGTTAAAATCAAAGAAGTAAAAGAACAAATGAAACAAAAAGAATCTCTTAAAGTTATGGACAGAGTTGATACTATCAGAGATAAAGCATTAGCTACATTAAGTTAATTAATTTATAAAAATATATTATTATGACTATTCATTGCTAGCTAGTTAACGCCAAAGGATTGGCAATACTATTAGTGCAAGGAGGTGATTATTATGATATTAGAAATGCAAGCTGCTAGATTAGATGAAATTCGTTCTGTGCAAAAGGTTGATACTAATTTCAAACCTAAAGAAAAGGTTGAAAAAGTAGAAACTGAAAGTATTAAAGCTGAAACTATAAAGAGTGATATTAAAAGTACTTATCAAACAAACGATATTCATAAAAAATATGAAGCTAAAATAAGTGCTCTTCAAATGGCAGATAGCGGGCTTAGTAAGGATCGTGAGATACTAACTAAGATGGAAGATCTAGTTAAGAATACTGATTTTACAGCGCTATCACATGATGAAAAAGTAGATATCGAAGAAAAGTTAATAAAATACGTTGATGATATAAATAAGATCTCTATTAATCAAGAATTTGATGGCAAACCATTACTTGATGGCAGCTATACAGATTCTGATACCGATAATAATAAAATTGAAGTTAGGTTAGAAAGGGTGGATTCACAAACATTAGGACTTAGTGTAGATAATATATCTAAAGTAAGCCTTGATAGTGTAAGAATCCAAGGTGAAAGCTATATGCCACCTTATACTTTCGACGTAACAGAACCCGCAGGAGCATCTACAGCATTATCGGTAATAGGAACAGCAATTTCTAAAATAGATTCTTATAGACGTGAAGTTACTATTAATATTAGTGAACTTACAAGATATCCAGAATGCTTAGAATTAGACCAAAGTGCTTACTCAGCTGAGCAAGCTAAAATAAGAAGCGCAGAAGTTGCGCGTAGACAAGTTGAACAGTTACAAAATGCAATTAGATATGAAATAAATCTAGCACAAAGATCTCAAAAAATAGAACCAAATAGAAACGTTGTAGATTTATTCTTAAATAACTAATTGAAAGATAAAAAAATATATATTATGTGAGTAGTCATAGATAGTTTAGTTATAAATAAAATTAATATATAAAACTCCAGGTTATCCTGGAGTTTTTTATTGCATAAAAATATGTATATATAATATAGAAGGAAAATGTAAAAATGATATAAAAAATATGGCGTGAAAAAGTGATAAAAACCTTGTGAAACAAAGTGTTTATCGTCAATACTATATTTGTTATGTATATAATTTTTTTAACCTTAAATTTCATGTGATTTGTCTGTGAAACAAGTTTGATAAACCTTGTATTTATGAGACTTTTAAGATATCAAAAAATGATATAATTGTGTGAAACAAATGATGCAAAAATATACTAAATTTTAACAATTATTTTAAACAAAAGTATGGAAAAAAATGCCATTTTGTGGTATAATAATATAAATAAGAAAGTTTATGCAAATACTAATTATCTTATTTGTGTCCGAAATTTTTATAGGTTAATAATTTATAGGTTAATATTTTATGATTGCTAAGCAATCAAATTACCGCAACCCGTGTAAATTTATCTATGCACAAGTGGTTGTTGCATGAAGGAATGGCAAGGATGCCAATACTAGATGATCTCAAGGAGGGGATATTATGGTAATAACACATAACGTATCAGCCTTAAATACATATAAGGCATTAGGTTCATCAGGAACAAGCATGAACAAATCTATGGAAAAATTAAGTTCAGGTTATAGAATAAACCGTGCTGGTGATGACGCCGCTGGTTTATCAATTTCTGAAAAAATGAGATCTCAAATTAGAGGTCTTAACCAAGCGTCTACAAACGCAGCTAATGGTGTTTCTATGATTCAAACTGCTGAAGGTGCGTTAAATGAAACTCACTCTATCTTACAAAGAATTAGAGAACTAGCAGTACAATCTGCTACTGATACTAACGCTACTGAAGATAGAGAAGCTTTACAATCTGAAGTTGATGAATTAGTAAGTGAAATTCAAAGAATTTCTGATACTACTGAATTCAACGGAATGAAAATTTTAAATGGTGAAAAAGATATTAAATATACTGGAGCTACAGCAACAAAAGCAGAAAAAACATTTGCTGATGAAGCTGCTGCGAAAGCATTCTATGAAAAATTTGATAACAAAGATTATGATATTGAAAGAACTGGTGCTAAAGTCACAGTTACTGTAAGAGATATTGTACATACTGCTGATGAAGTAACAAAACAAGTTGCTGATATTAAACTAGCAACTGGTACAGATTTCACAGTAACAAGTGGTGCCGTTGGTACTAAAGGTGATGATACATCAGTATACTTCCATGTTGGTGCAAATAAAGACCAAGTAATTGGTGTTACATTTGAAGACATGGGAGCAGTAAGCTTAGGTGTTGGTAAAAAAGTTGGTGATGCTGTAGTCACAAAAATAGATATTTCTACTAGAGAAGGAGCAAATAGAGCTCTTAATGCTATAGACTATGCTATAACAAAAGTATCTAAAGAAAGATCTAAATATGGTGCTGTTCAAAACAGACTTGAATACACAATCAACAACTTAAATACAACAGCTGAAAACATGACTTCTGCTGAATCTACTATCCGTGATGTAGATATGGCTAAAGAAATGATGGAATATACAAAGACAAGTATCTTACAACAAGCTGCACAAGCTATGTTAGTTCAAGCTAATGCTAGACCTCAACAAGCTTTACAACTTTTAAGATAAGGATTTGATATTCTATAGTAAATATGATTAATCGTTGATTTCATATATAAAAACCTCTGGGAGTGTCCTCCGGGAGGTTTTTATTTTGCAATTTTCTACATATATATATGTAGGAAAATGATAAAAAATGAAGTTAAAAATATAGTAAAAATATAGATCAAAATACTTATAAAATATCAATACTAATTTCTATGAAACAATAGTGAAACGTTGACAACTATAACAATACTTTATTTTCATATGATAAATACAAGGGTATAAGATATAAAATTGTGAAACTATGGGAAATAGAGAGATAGCAGGATTAATTTTCATGAAATGTAGTAAAATCAATACTTATATTGCATAAAAAATATTTTACAAAATTTAACTTTTTTTACTAAAAATGCTTTATTTATTT
The DNA here is from genome assembly GCA_024407775.1 of Clostridia bacterium. Lineage (GTDB taxonomy): Bacteria > Bacillota > Clostridia > Lachnospirales > JAKSVV01 > JAKSVV01. The sequence goes on along the minus strand of JAKSVV010000005.1, from coordinate 28,710 downwards.
TCCAAAATATGGTATAATATATATATAAGAAAAAGAGTATTTGCACGAATTTTCTTTATACCTTGTCCAAGCGTACTAGCAGGCAAAACACATCGTTTATCTGTACAGGATAAATCATAGGTTAATATTTTAAGATTGACTTGATCAATCAAATTACCGCAACCCGTGTAAATTTTTTCATGCACAAGTGGTTGTCACACGATGGAACGGCAAGGATGCCGATGCTAGATTATCTCAAGGAGGGGATTATTATGGTAATAACACATAACGTAGCAGCCTTAAATACTTATAAGGCATTAGGATTTGCTGGTGGAAGCATGAACAAATCTATGGAAAAATTAAGTTCAGGTTATAGAATTAACCGTGCTGGTGATGACGCCGCAGGACTTAGTATTTCTGAAAAAATGAGATCTCAAATTAGAGGTCTTAACCAAGCATCAACTAACGCAGCTAATGGTGTATCTATGATACAAACAGCTGAAGGTGCTTTAAACGAAACTCACTCAATCTTACAAAGAATCAGAGAACTAGCAGTTCAATCTGCTACTGATACTAACGCAACTGAAGATAGACAAGCTTTACAATCTGAAGTGCAACAATTAATTGCTGAAGTTGATAGAATTTCTGATACAACAGAATTCAACGGAATGAAATTATTAGATGGTACTAAAGGTGAAACTAAATTCCATGTTGGAGCTAATAAAGACCAAGTTATTGCTGTAACTTTCGACGATATGGGTTCTGACAAATTAGGTAAAGTTGGTGAAGGTGGAACTATCGCAGTTGCTGATCAATTAAAGAGCGTAGATATTTCTGGAAGAGAAGGAGCTAACGCAGCTATCGATGTTATCGATGCAGCTATTAGCCAAGTATCTAAAGAAAGATCTAGATATGGTGCTATTCAAAATAGACTTGAATACACTATTAACAACTTAAATACAACAGCTGAAAACATGACTTCTGCTGAATCTACAATCCGTGACGTAGATATGGCAAAAGAAATGATGGAATATACAAAGAACAATATCTTACAACAAGCTGCACAAGCTATGTTAGTTCAAGCAAATGCAAGACCTCAACAAGCTTTACAACTTCTTCAATAATCCATCAAATTTATAGGTTAATAACTTTTATTTATATATTATACCTCCCTTTTGGGAGGTATTTTTTTATGTCTTTTTTCTCCTTAGACTAATCTGATACAAGGTTTTGTCTATTTCATAGTGCAAGAAAAGTATTGACAAGAAAAATACTAGGTTTTATAATTATAGTATGTAGTTAGTATGTGATAGGGATTATCACGAAACGTGCTCAAGGAGGAGTGTATGGTTATAGCTAGTAATGTTATAGCTATTGATACTTATAAGTCATTAAAGAGAAATGATAAGGTTAAAGAGAAAGCAATGGAGAAGCTTTCTACTGGGTATCAAATTAATAGATCAGCAGATAATGCTGCAGGTCTATCTATTAGTGAAAAAATGAAAGCCTTAATAAGAGGTGTAAATAAAGCTACTGTTAATACAGAAGATGCTGTATCAATGGTACAAATTGCTGAAAATGCTCTAGGGGAAACTCATAGGGCTCTTTTGCGTATGAGAGAACTTAGTGTTAATAGTGCTACTGATACTACTAGCCTTGATGATAAAGAAGCTATGCAAAAAGAAGTTGTTGAACTTACTAATGAAATAAATAGAATAGGTGAGACAACTGAGTTTAATGGAATGAGTCTTTTAACTGGTGCTAAATCAGATAGCAGGATATATGAAGGATCTATAGTAATAGAAGGAGATGATAATTCATTATACTTCCAAGTAGGTGCTAATCGTGATGAAACTATTAATGTATCTTTTTCTAATATGACAGCTATCGCCATTGGTATAGCTAAAGAACCAAAGACTGCACTTGGTCTTGTTCTTGAAGATGTTGAAATTGGTGGTAAGGTTTATCAAGGAATATATGCTAATAGTAAGAATGTTATTAATGCAATCACTAGTGAATTCGAAGCACACTCACTTGATATTACTACAAGAGAAGGAGCTAATGCTGCAATAGATGTAATAGATGCAGCAGTTAATGTTGTATCACAAGAAAGAAGTAAATATGGTGCAATAGTTAATAGACTAGAACATACATTTAATAGTTTAACTATAGAAAAAGAAAATTTAATGGCAGCTAACTCAAGAATAGTTGATACAGATATAGCAAGTGAGATGATGGAGTTTACTAAGAGTTCAATATTAGTAGCATCAGCTCAAAGCTTTTTATCACAAGCAATGGTTATGCCAGAATCAACATTATCATTATTACAAGATTCCTTTGGATCACAAGGGAGTATGCCAGTAAAACATACAAGTTTATTAGACATACCTAAAACAAATTCTAATAAAGTTTCAAATAATTCTGATATAAATACAAGCAGTGAAAGTAAAGATTAATCCTAGAATAAATAAACGTTCAGATATCAAAAAATTTAACCCCTAAAACTAGGGGTTAAAATTTTTTTATAAAAAAGTATGTCAAATTTTTTTATAAAAAAGTATTGACTAAAAACTAAAACTATGTATAATTAAGTTAGGTGAATGTGAACTAACAAATGTTAGTTTATGTTGTGTATATATAAATAAAAGCACGGATGCTTTTTAATGATTAATATTATTACAATCTCACGGATGGGAACAAAGTAATAAGAATAATAAGAAAAAGAATATTTTAATTTAATGCTATAATTATTACAAAGATTGCATAAGATTAAATGTTTTTTACTTATGTCTATATTATATTTTTAAAACCAGTATGTGAGGGGATCTATTTTTAGATGCTCTATTTTTTTATCTAAAAAAATATTTTATTTCTATATCTAATTTTAAATCTTAAAGTTTCTAACCTAAGATTATAGTAATAGAAGTCAGAAGAAAAAATCCAAACTAATATTTATATGTTGTTAGCTATTAAGAGCTACGCAAATTTTTAAATCTTAATAGTAGGGAAATAATCAAAGTTATGGCACGCAATATGATTAAGGACGTATTGCATAGAGCATGGATGCTCGATTAATTTTTTTTAAAAATCAAGGAGGAAAAAAACTATGGTTATTGCACACAACATAAGTGCTTTAAACACTTACAAAAGTTTAGGTATCGCTGGTAATTCAGCCGATAGATCAATGGAAAAATTAAGTTCAGGTTACAAAATTAACAAAGCTGCTGATGATGCTGCCGGACTATCTATCTCAGAAAAAATGAGATCACAAATTAGAGGTTTAAATCAAGCTTCTACAAATGCTGCTAACGGAGTATCAATGATACAAACTGCTGAAGGAGCATTAAACGAAGAACATTCTATCTTACAACGTATGAGAGAACTAGCAGTACAAGCTGCTACAGATACAAACGCTCAAGAAGATAGAGAAGCCCTACAATCTGAAATGGCACAATTAACTTCTGAAATTAACAGAATTGGTGCTACAACAGAATTCAACGGAATGAAAATTCTTAATGGAGACAAAACAAAGAAAGAAACAGCTGATGCTGTAACAGCAAGTGCTGCTGTAATTACACTTGAAACAGATGCATTAAAAAATGCAATTGATGCAAATACACATTTTATAATTGATGGTCAATCATGGAAAGCTACTGCTGCTGCAAAAAATGCTGAATCAGTTACATTAACTCAAGTAATAGCTGGTGACGTTGCTGCTAATTCAGTTGCTTTAACAATAAGTGAAATTGGCGGATCAAAAATTAAAAGTATTACAAATACAGAAGGTAAAGCTAAGAAAGATGCTGTAGTTGGAGTAGATAATAGTGTATACTTCCACGTTGGAGCTAACTCAAATCAAGTTATTAATACAGAATTTAATGATATGAGAGCATTAAGATTAGGAATTGTTAGTGAAGCAACAGATGCTACAAGCGTAGCTGCAAACGATGGTGTTTGGGCTGCTGAAGCTAACGTAAATAACGGAACAAATTCTGACAATGTTCAATTCTCATTAAATATTTCTACAAGAGAAGGAGCTAATATTTCTATCGATGTTATCGATAAAGCTATTAAATTAGTTTCTGATGAACGTAGTAAATACGGGGCTATTCAAAACAGACTTGAATATACAATGAACAACTTAAATACAACAGCTGAAAACATGACATCTGCTGAATCTACAGTTAGAGACGTTGATATGGCTGAAGAAATGATGTCATATACAAAGAACAACATCTTACAACAAGCTGCACAAGCAATGTTAGTTCAAGCTAACGCAAGACCACAACAAGCTTTACAATTATTACAAGGCTAATAATTAATTCGTAATTAGGTTACGCTAATTAGTAAAGAAAGGTCGATTAAATAGAATATAAATAGGTTAATATAGAAACGTGAGAACGGATTCTCACAAATAAATTTTAAAAAATCAAGGAGGATTTTAATATGGTTATTGCACATAATATTAGTGCGTTAAACACTTATAAAAGTTTAGGAATCGCTGGTAACTCAGCTGATAGATCAATGGAAAAATTATCTTCAGGATATAAAATTAATAAAGCCGCAGATGACGCTGCCGGACTTTCAATTTCTGAAAAAATGAGATCACAAATTAGAGGTTTAAATCAAGCTTCTACAAATGCTGCTAACGGAGTATCAATGATACAAACTGCTGAAGGAGCATTAAACGAAGAACATTCTATCTTACAACGTATGAGAGAACTAGCAGTACAAGCTGCTACAGATACAAACGCTCAAGAAGATAGAGAAGCCCTACAATCTGAAATGGCACAATTAACTTCTGAAATTAATAGAATCGGTGCTACAACAGAATTCAACGGAATGAAAATTCTTAATGGTGATAAAACTAAAAAAGAAACAGCTGACGCTGTAACAGAAGCTAAATCTACTGTTACATTAACATTAGCAACAGGAGGATTAAAAAATGCTCTTGCAAAAGGTGATCAATTCATTATTGATGGTCAATCTTGGAAAGTAGTTGCAGAAGACGGATTTGCAAAAGCAGCTATAACAGTTACTCTTCAACAAGTAGTAGCTGGTGACGTTGCTGCTAATGCAGTTGGTTTAACAATAAGTGAAATTGGTGGAGCTAAAATAAATAGTATTGCAAATACTGCTGGTGCTGCTGCAAAAGCTGCAGTAACAGGAATTGATAACAGTGTTTACTTCCACGTTGGAGCTAACTCTAACCAAGTTATTAATACAGAATTTAATGATATGAGAGCTTTAAGATTAGGAATTGTTAGTGAAGCAACAGATGCTTCAAGTGTAGCTGCAAACAATGGTGTTTGGGCTGCTGAAGCTAATGTTAACAACGGAACAAATTCTGATAATGTTCAATTCTCATTAAACATTTCAACAAGAGAAGGTGCTAACAACGCTATCGATGTTATCGATAAAGCAATCAAATTAGTATCTGATGAACGTAGTAAATACGGGGCTATTCAAAACAGACTTGAATACACAATGAACAACTTAAATACAACAGCTGAAAACATGACATCTGCTGAATCTACAGTTAGAGACGTTGATATGGCTGAAGAAATGATGGATTATACAAAGAATAACATATTACAACAAGCCGCACAAGCTATGCTTGTTCAAGCTAACGCAAGACCTCAACAAGCTTTACAATTATTACAAGGCTAGCTAGAACGAGTTACGCTATAAAAGTGTTCGGCTAGGTTTTACATAATCTTAAAGAGAGTATATGGTATAACTTGTTTAAGTTATTAATTTTATAATACATTACGCTAAGTATTACAATAATAATTTTGGTAATAATTATAGCAATATAATAAAAGGAAGAACAACACCTAGTTCTTCCTTTCTTTTTATACTTATAACCTTAGATAAAACCTAACAAAAAAATATATAATAAATCAATAATTTTTGGTTGACATAAATTCACTTTTGATATATAATATGCATAATAAAAATGAATAAACGATTATTATATATACGATTTTTATGGGAGGTTAATTATGAAACTTAAAGATTTTAACTGGTCACAAGTAAAAATAAATGATACAAGAGACATCAATCCTTTTGGAAAAGTTACAGGATCTGATTTTCTTACAGAAAAAGATTACAACAATTTTTTAATTAAAGATTATATTGCTAGTGAAAACAAATACATGGAAAGCTATGCTAAAGTTTTTAGAACAGCTAGCAATGAAAAAATGTTTACAAAAGATGAAGATCTAGTTTGGGTATGCCAACACTGCGGATATATCCACAACAATTCATCTGCTCCAAAGAGCTGTCCAATATGTGGTTCATCTAGAGCTTATTTTGGATTACAATATTAATTAGAGAAATATAAAGTAACATATAAAGCACTCATTATGAGTGCTTTTTTCTTTACATAAATTTAACATTTAGTTAACGAAAAAATAAGATTTATTTTATTGCATTTATGAAAGTTATTGCTATACTTTTTAATATAAATTAAAATAAAAAAATTATATAAAAATTATTGAGGGGAAATATATGAATACATTACAAACAATATGGGATGCCATTATTAATTTTATGATTAATTTACCTAACATAGGTATTACAGACATCCTTGATATTTCAATAGTAGCATATCTTATTTATAAAATTATGCTTATCATTCGTAATACTAGAGCATGGGCACTTTTTAAAGGTCTTCTTATGATCTTACTTGTTGCTGGTATTGCTTATATATTTAAATTTAGTACAGTACTTTGGATTATTTCAAACACTATTAGTGTTGGTATTATTGCTATCGTTATTATCTTCCAACCTGAACTTAGAACTGCTCTTGAAAAAATCGGTACTAGTAATTGGTTTAAAAGTTTATTCTCAATTGAAGAGCATAATAACAGTGAAAAAATTTCAATTAGAACAATAGATGAAATAGTAACAGGAGCTAAGCAAATGGCTGATGCTAAAACTGGTGCTATTATAGTTATAGAACAAGATGTTAAACTTGGTGAATTTGAAGTTACAGGTATTAAACTTAACGCTACAGTTTCAAGTGAACTTCTTGTTAATATATTTGAAAAAAATACACCACTTCATGATGGAGCTGTTATGGTTCGTGATAACATGATCACTTATGCAACATGTTACTTACCATTATCAAACAATCCTACTATTAACAAAAAATATGGAACAAGACATAGAGCGGGTATAGGTATTTCTGAAATATCTGATGCTATAGTTGTTATAGTTAGTGAAGAAACAGGTGCTATTTCTATCGCAACAGGTGGAGAACTTAAACAAAATGTTGTTAGAGAACATTTAAGAAACGAAATTATAGCTAGTGTTAAAAAAGAAAAGAAAGCACGTTCTATAGTTAAAAAAGTTACAACTGAAGTGAAAGGAAAATTAAAATAATGATTAATAACAAAAAGAAAAGTAATAAAAAGAAAAATGAAAATAATTTTAACTTTTTACTAAAACTATTATCAGTTATTCTTGCTATCATTGCTTGGTATGTTGTCGTTCAAGCTGAAAACCCAGATGATACATTTACTCTAAAAGACATTGTACTTGAAGCAAAGAATGAAGAAGTATTAGCACAAGATGATTTAATATTTAATGGATTTAGTGAAGATGAAATTACAGTAAAATTCTCTGGAGGAAAAGTTAACCTTGGTAAACTTAGAGAATTTAAAGAAGATATCTTAGCAACAGTAGATATTAATGATTACTATACATCAAATAAATATGTAACAGAAGAAGGTGTATATCTTCCTGTAACAGTTAATATTCCTGATAAACTAAAATCTAGTATAAAGATAGATAGACAATCACTTGAATATGTATTAATAAACATAGATAAAAAAGTAACAGAGTCAAAAGATGTTTCAGTAATATTAAAAGCTAATGTAGGAAATGATTATTATGTTGATGAATCTAAGATAAAAGTATTACCACAAAAAGTTGAAATTAGTGGTGGTAAAGATGCTATGGATAGAATAGAAAAAGTAGTAGCAGATGTTGAAGTAAATTCACCAAATGGAGAAATCAACGAAGTAGCTGTTAAAGTATATGATTCAAATGGAAAAGTAGTCGAAGGATTATCAGTATCACCTGAAAAAGTTCAAGTACAAGTTCCTGTATTAATTAAGAAAACAGTTAAGTTTAATTTAGATGTTAAAAAAGTTCCAAAGAACTTAGAACTTGATAGTGTAAAATTCTCACCATCAGAAATAGTTGTCGCAGGAACAGATGATATCATAGATAAATTAGCAGATAGTTTATCAATAAGTATGGATCTTGAAAAAACAGCAGGTAACTATACACAAAATAAAGAAGTAGTTTTAAATGAAGCACTAGTTAATGTGGATAATGTTAATAAAGTTAGCATTACATATACACTAAAAAATAGCAGTGCTAAATAATAAAAATAAAATTAAAACTATAGATAGAAATAAAATTAAATAAAAATTGAATAATATAAAATATATTTTAATAAATTAAAATACATGGATGTCTAGGAGGCGAAGAATATGTGCGGAATAGTCGGATACATTGGAAATAGAGACGTTAAAGAAGTATTATTAAATGGACTTAGTAAGTTAGAATATAGAGGATATGATAGTGCAGGTATTGCATTAAAAACTGATGATGAAATTTCAATCTTTAAAGAAAATGGTAGACTTGATAAATTAGCAAAGAAAGTTGAAAAAATAAATTTACCTTCTCAAATGGGAATTGGTCATACACGTTGGGCAACTCATGGTAAGCCATCAGAAATTAATGCACACCCACACTTTAATAAAAATAAAACAATAGCTGTAGTACATAATGGTATTATAGAAAATTATCTTGAACTTAAGAATGAACTTATAAAAGAAGGATATAAATTTATAACAGAAACAGATACTGAAGTATTAGCTCATCTTCTTGATAAATATTATGAAGGTGATGCTAAGAAAACTTTAATGGATATATCAAAAGTTATTAGAGGTAGCTACGCAATATGTGCTATGTTTAATGATGAAGCAGATACTCTTTATTGTATGAAAAAAGATTCACCACTTATCATTGGTAAGGGTGAAAAAGATGCTAAAGAAAATTTCATTGCATCAGATATTCCTGCAATACTTGAATACACAAAGGAAGTATATATCCTAGAAGATAATGAAATAGGTGTATTAACTAAAAAAGATGTAACTATATATGATACTCTTGGTAATGAAAAAGATAAACCTATTACTAAAGTAACATGGACTATGGAGAGTGCTGAAAAAGGTGGTTATGAACATTACATGCTAAAAGAAATGCATGAACAACCTCATACAGTTCGTGATACATTAAACGGAAGATTATCAAATAGTAGTGATAATATTACTTTTGAAAATGCAAACTTAGATATTAATGAATTTAATAAAATATATATAGTAGCATGCGGAACAGCATTCCATGCTGGACTTATTGGAAAGTATCTAATAGAAAAATTAGTACGTATTCCAATATTCACTGATGTATCTAGTGAATTTAGATATCGTGATCCAATCATTGATGATAAAACATTAGTGATAGCAATATCACAATCTGGAGAAACAGCAGATACACTTGCAGCTATTAGACTAGCTAAAGAAAGAAAAGCAAAAACACTTGGTATAGTAAATGTCATAGGATCTAGTATAGATAGAGAATGTGATTATACAATTCATACATGTGCAGGACCTGAAATAGCTGTTGCTAGTACTAAAGCATATACAGCACAAGTAATATGTATGTATTTATTAAGTGTATATATAGCAAAAGAAAAAAATCTTATGCAAGAAGATGACTTTAATACATTTAAATGTGCTATGTTAAAATTATCAAGTCAAATTGAAGAAGTATTAGCTAAAGAAGATTATATAAAAGATATAGTTAAAAAATATATTAAAGCAAAGAATGTATTTTATATTGGACGTGGCATGGATTACTATGTAGCTAAAGAAGGATCATTAAAATTAAAAGAAATAGCATACCTTCATAGTGAAAGTTATCAAGCAGGTGAATTAAAACATGGACCTATTGCTCTTATGGAAAGTGCAACACTAGTTGTAGGAATAGTACTAGATGAAGATTTAATAGAAAAAACAAAATCAAATCTAAAAGAAGTAAAAGCAAGAGGAGCGAAAATTGTTGTAATCACAGAAGAAGGATTAGATATGAGTGATATTACAGATGATGTAATATATATTCCAAAAACAGAATGGGCATTCACATCAGTTCTAGCTAATATACCTCAACAAATGATAGCATATTATTTTGCAACACTACTTGGTAATGATGTTGATAAACCAAGAAACTTAGCAAAGAGTGTTACAGTTGAATAAAAATAATTTTAAAAAATAGAATTGAAGAAATAGGATGCATATTATATATGCATCTTATTTTTTTACAATTTCTTTATAAATGAATTTTATTTAAAATTATTCTTTACATATATCCGATTTCATGATATAGTATTGATTACAAAATTGTGTTAGCAAATAAAAACTAATACTAAAAAGGTTAATAGGTAAATGTTTAACAAGGTGCGAGGTATAAGGTATGAATAGAAAAATAATAACAACGTTAGTAGCAGTACTTGTATTAAGTACACTTATTGGATGCGGAAAGAAGAACGATGAAATTGATCTTGGCGATTTGCCAGTTGAAGAAGATCTTATTACTTCATCTGATGGATATCTTCCTAGTGATGTAACTTTTGAAACATATGATCCAGAAAAGATTTATGTTCCGCTTACAACTCTTAAAGAGAAACTTGTTGATCCATCTAAGGATGTTATTACTGCAATTAGAAACGGTGATGATGAAGTTGATTTATCAGAGTATAATTTAACATCAACAGATATTAAAGAACTATGGTATGTAGTATGTTACTCAAACCCAATAGGACTTCTTGTAGGCTATGATCCTGACGAAAGTTCACCATCAAATCTTAAGTTATTCTATCCTAATGATAAGGAAGAAATAATGGAAAGTATTTTTGCTTTTGAAGCAGATATGGATGCAGCACTTACTGAAATTAAGAATGGCTATACAATGGATTCTGAAATATCACGTGAATGTTATAACTATGTTTTAAATCACTTTGAATATAAAGATGTGTTTGAAAAGAGAGCAGAAGATAAAGAACTTTCATCTAACATGCAGCAGTTCTTCGATGAATATAATAACGGTGAGTTATCATATGTAAATGCAACATGTCTTTATAGTTTTATGTTAAACCAGTTTGATATTCAGAGTGTAGGTGTTCTTATGATAGGAACATACGTTGAATCAGAAACAGATCAGGTTCTTGATGAAGAATATGAAGGCGCATCACAGATTCTTAATAATGCTGTAGCCATTGATGGTACATCATACATTTGTGATATAGCAATGGATATGGTATCAAAGGGAGGTCTTGATAATTCAGATTACGAGCCACGTTTCTTTGGTATGGGTCTTGAAACAAGAGCAGAATCATATACTGTTTATGGCGGACAGATCATAACATTACTTAGTCCTAACTACGGACTTAACTCAACTAACCCAAGTAAAGAAGACATGTTTAATAATGATTAATAAACAATTACCTAAAAACTAAAACCAAAAGAAAAATTTAAAATCAAAAAGATTCCATACTTATTTATAAGTATGGAATTTTTTTATTTTCTTTTTTGTTTTTATATATATAAATTTATCTAAAATATATCACCAAATAAATTATTGAAATCTAAAAAATAAGTTTTATAATTTTATGTAATGAAATAAAATTTATATATTCGAGGTGAGTATGAATTTAAGACTTGATTACAATAATGTAATAAAAGAATATGTTGGAGAACATGGAATAGATAGCGATGACTTTAATGAATATAAAGACAAAATAGCTAGTGCTATCGAAGGTATGAAAAAGAAAAAAGATGAAGGCAAGATGGATTTTAGATTAATGCCTTTTGTTCAAGATGATGTTGTTAATGATATTAATGACTATGTTGAAAGTGTAAAAGAAAAAGGAGTCATTGATACATTTGTTGTTCTAGGAATAGGTGGTTCTGCACTTGGTCCTATAGCTGTACAACAAGCATTAAATCATCCATATTATAATGAACTAACAAAAGAACAAAGAAAAGGATGCCCTAGACTTTATGTTCTTGATAATGTTGATCCAGAAAAAATAGTAAACTTCTTAGATATAGTAGATCTTAAGAAATGTTTATTTAATGTAATAAGTAAATCAGGTAGTACATCTGAGACAATGAGTCAATTTATGATCATTGAAGAAAAAATGAAAAAAGTTTTAGATAATGAAGATGAACTTAAAGATCACTTTGTATTTACTACAGATAAAGAAAAAGGTAACCTTGTTAAAATAGGAAAAGAAAAAGGTTATAAGATGTTTGTAGTACCTAGTGGAGTTGGAGGAAGATTTAGTGAACTTACACCAGTTGGACTTCTTGCTGCTGCTATGTGTGGTATAAATATTTCTGAATTACTTCGTGGTGCTAAAGAAATGGATATGGCTTGTGATAAAACAAACTATAGAGAATCACCAGCTTATATGTATGCAATCATTCATTATATTCTTATGAATAAAAATAAAAAATTATCTGTTATGATGCCATACTCTGATAGATTAAAATATATGTCAGATTGGTACTGCCAACTTTGGGCTGAATCAATAGGTAAGAAATTTGATAATGAAGGAAAAGAAGTATGGGGAGGTATGACACCTATTAAAGCATTAGGTGTAACAGACCAACACTCACAATTACAACTATATACTGAAGGACCATTTGATAAGATAGTAGTATTCTTAAAGAATGAAAGATTTAAAAATGAACTTATGATACCAGAAGTATATGGAGATATACCAGAAATAAATTTCTTAGGTGGACATACTCAAAATGAACTTATTAATGTTGAATTATCATCAACAGAAATAGCATTAAATAAAATGGGTAAACCAAATATGAAAATAATATTCCCAGAAATAAATGAGTACTATATCGGGCAGTTTATTCAAATGATGGAAATAGCCACAGGATTTATGGGAGAACTTATGAACATAAATGCATTCGATCAACCAGGAGTTGAAGAAGGTAAGAACTGTACATATGCAATCTTTAATAAACCAGGTTATGAAGAAAAGAAAAAAGAACTTGAATCACAAAAGAAGAGAACAGATAAATTTATTTGTTAATAAAAATGAAAAATAAAAATAAATATAAAACATATAAAAAATGGCATGCTATGTATGCCATTTTTTATATGTCATTAATCTTGCTAAATAGATTTATCAATGTATAATTAAATTGGAGAAATATTAAGTATTTCTAAAACAAAATTGAAACAAATAATAAAGTGAAAACAAAAAAACAAAACAAAAAATAATTTAAAATGAAAAGGAGCCTCTTATGGAAAAAATTAAAGAAGCAGCTGAATTTATTAAAAGCAAAATTAATGATGATATTGATCTAGTAATAGTTCTAGGATCAGGTCTTTCTGATCTAGCTGACATTGCTAGTGATTGTATCGAAATCGATTATAAAGACATACCAAACTTCCCAGTCTCAACAGTCGTAGGACATGCTGGTAAACTTATATACGGAAAGATTGGTGATGTTAAAACATTAATGATGAAAGGAAGAATACATCACTATGAAGGTTACGATATGAAAGAAGTAACATTCCCTATGAGAGTATTCGGATACCTTGGTATTAAAAAAGTAATCTTAACAAATGCAGCAGGAGCAGTTAATGAAAGTTTTAACCCTGGTGACATTGCTATTATTACTGATCACATTAACCTTGGAATGCGTAATCCTCTTATCGGTAAAAACTATGATGAGTTCGGGCCAAGATTCCCTGACATGAGTAATGTTTATAAAAAAGAATTTCGTGATAAAGTGAAACTTGTTGCTGATAGTTTAGGTCTAAAAGTACAAGAAGGAGTTTATACTTATCTTACTGGACCAAACTACGAAACACCTAGTGAAGTAAAAATGGTTAGAATACTTGGTGGAGATATGGTAGGTATGAGTACAGTACCTGAAGCATTAGTAGCTCGTCACATGGGTATGGATATCTTAGGACTTAGCTGCATAACAAATATGGCCGCTGGTATTTTAGATAAACCATTAGATCATAAAGAAGTTTTAGAAGTATCAGAAAGAGTAAAGAATGATATGATGAAACTTACTGAAGCAATCATAAAAGAAATAGGTAAATAAAAAACAAAATATGAAGGAGATAATATACGGATAAGGAAAGACTAAAAATATTCTCTAACATAATAGTAAGTGATATTACTAATAAGTTTTTAAACATTGATAACATTAAAATATTTTTAATAGTTTTAATTACAATCTTATCATTAACATTAATCACACTAATAGATAATCATATCTCTGGAGATAGATTTACTGATGGCAACATCACCATTGAAACAATGGTTAAAAATAATATATTAAAAAATGATATGAAAAATATTAATGATGAAATTAAAAAAGAAAATGAAAAAGAAAATAATATTAATGATGAAGTAAAAGAAACTAAAGATGAAACTAAAACAAAAACTAATGCAACTTATGAAGATAAAAATAATATCACATATGAAATAATAAATATTAATAAAGCATCACTTAATGACTTAACAAAATTACCTGGCATAGGTGAAGCCATTGCTTCTAAAATTATTTCTTATAGAAATGATAAAGGTAATTTTAATTCTATCGATGACATTAAAAATGTTAGCGGCATAGGTGAAGCTAAATTTAATAAAATTAAAAAATACATTGAAGTATAAAATAAAGAAGGATAAGTATATGTCTAAGAATAAAGAAATTAATTTATTATCTATGGGCAATGAAAACGAAACAGTAGTCGAAGCCCAACGTGGAAATATGAAAGCATTTGAACATCTAGTAACACTATATGAAGGTTATGTGTATAACCTTTGTTATAATGTTTTTTATAACTCACTAGATGCACAAGATTGTACTCAAGAAATATTCGTTAAAATTTATAAGAATATTAATTCATTTAAATTTAACTCTCAATTTAAAACATGGGTTTATAAAATTGCAATCAACACATGTATAGATGAATATAACAGAAAGAAAAAAAGAATATTTGATATAGTAGATCCTGAAGACATGCCAACATATGAAGTTCCTGATAAAAAAGGTAAGACTCCTGAAGAACTTATGATTGAAGAAGAACTTAGAGGTGATATTAAAAACATAATAAAATCTCTTCCACTTAAATATAGAGTAGTCATAGTTCTTAGAGATATGCAAGGATTAACTTATGAAGAAATAAGTGAAACTCTTAAAGTAAATATTAATACTGTTAAGGTTAGAGTAAATAGAGGTAGATTACAAATAAAAGAAAAATATTTAAAACTTGAAAAGAAAAGAAAAAGAAATCAGTATAAAGATTTTTCTTTTAAGAATGAAGAACTAGTGAAAGGGGGTAAATAATTTTTATGAGATGTGGTAAAGTTAAAAAACTAAGTTTTAAATTTTATGAAGAAAGTCTTAGTAAAGAACAAATGGATGAAATAAAAGAACATCTTAAAGAATGCCCTTGGTGTGCTAGTGAATATAAGAAAGTTAAAAAGATGATGAATGCCATAGAAAATGATAGCCCTAAACTAGTTCCTGATGAACTACATAAAAATATCATGGTTGAAGTTAATGGTATGAAATCATTTAATGAAACAGAAAAAAGAGAAAATAAAATTGCAGTAGTAACAGCTCTAAGAAGAGCAAGTGTTGCACTAGCTGCAGTATTTATTGTAGCCTTTGGTTTATCATTCATAGATTTCAAAAACATAGATTTTAAAAATATGAATGTATTAAAACTAAATGAAAAAGTTAATGAAGCAATAGAAAAAGAAAAAGCAGAAAATACAAAATCAAAATCACTAACAGCTGATGACTTACTATTTAGTACTAAAAAATCTGATACTAAAGCAGCAGCTGAAGAAGCAAGCGAAGAAGAATCTAATGATGAAATAAAAGTAGTTAGTGATAATTTAGATTTTGGTGTAACAACAAATGATGGTGCTTATCTAGATAAAACTTTAGAAGAAGCTACTAGTGAAGAAAAAGAAGAATCAACATATGCTGGAAGTATATCAAATACTACTAACGATATAATTAGTCAAAAAGGATTTAGTAATGTTGATGAGTATGCACTAGTTTTAGAAACAGATGATGAAGTAACTAAAAAAGGTTTAATGAATTTATATACATCAAACTTTGATAAATCAATTGATGAATTAAAAAAATCATGTGATAAATATAATGCAAAAATTTATTATGAAAATATTTATCTTAATAATCCAAATAATGTTCTAACACAAGATGATGATAGAACATGTACTATTGCATTAAGAGTTCTTGGTGAAAATTATAATAACTTAAAAAGCGAAATTGAAAAACTAGGTAAGTATGATATTAATGTTACCCAAGATGAAATAGATATTGAAACAAAAGAAGATGTTGAAGTTATGCTAAGTAATGTTAGAGAACAATTACTTACACATAAAAATGAAAGAGACAGCTTAGATAAAGATAGTGATAATTATGACACTGAGGAGGCTGCCCTGAGTGAAAATATAAAGAGCGAAGAAGAAGCTATAAAAAATCTTGAAGCAAAATTAGAGGCAAAGAGTAAAGAAATAGAAATAGTAAAACTAGAAGTAACATTTAAAGAAATAAGTGAAGAAGATCTAGAAGGAATTTTATCAGGTAAAACATTTGCTAATGGAATTAAAAAAGGATTCATAAATGGATGGAATAATTTCGTTAGAATGTTACAAGATGTATTCTTATGGATAACAGAAAATATTTTATTTATAATATTCTTCTTAATACTATTTGCATTTGTATTCTTTGGATTAAAAACATTCTTACTAAAAGATAGAGATTAATAAATACATAATAAGATACAACTTAAAAATTATTGATTTTTATATGTATAATATGTTATAATTTATGTATAAATATGATAAATAAAAACATGCATAATTATGCATATAAAAATATTTAAAAAAATTAATAAAAATTGTAAAAAAATGTAAACTTTTTATTAAAACATCCGATATATATAGTAGGAGAAAAATATTTAAAATATTTTTCTTATAGGTATAAAGAAATTAAAAGCAGAGCCGATAAATAATATAGAAGGTTCTAGAGTAATTTAGAAAGAGGTGATTTACATGGATGTAAATAAAATTAATGCTACTTATGGAGTATATAATACTTCAAGCGTAAATAAAGCGAATGGTGTAAATGGAGTTGCACGTACAATGGGTAAGGATAAAGCTGAATTATCAAAAACAGCTGCAGACTTCACTCTAGCTTTACAAGAAGCAATGAAAGCTGATGACGTAAGAGAAGATCTAGTAAATGACATCAAACAAAGAATGGATAATGGAACTTATGACTACGACATCGATGCTTTAGTTGATAAGCTTATGGGATAATAAGTAGGAAAAAAGGATAATGATAAAAATAGGAAGCTTATGCTTCCTTTTTTTATGCTATAAAGTTAAATAGGGTTAAAATAATGCTATTTTAGGGATTGGATAGATAAATATATAAGAAAATGGCATAAATATAGGGTTAGCAATGGTGATTTGTATATAAAAATGGGTAAATATAGGGATTTGATATATCATATCCCTAGAAAATGATAAAAATATATAAAAATAATAGATACATATACAGATTTAATAAAAAAAGTGGATGATTTTATAAAAATCATCCACTTTTTTTATGAATTTTTATAATATTTTTCATGTGTATTTTTAAGATTTTTTATATATTTTTATAATATATAGAGAAAAGTGAAAAAATAATTATTGTAATTCATTATTTAAGCCTCATAAATAAAGGGTTTGCACTCTCTAAGAAATTATTTAGAAAAAAATGGAAAAAATTTATCAAAAATTGTTTACATAATGTGGAAAATATGGTAAAATAAAAAAGATATTTTGTCTCTATTTTTTTAATGCTTAATAAAGCATGCCAGAGATGAATAATAGTTTAATATTTTATTTTAGTTTTACTCTATAGGAGGAGAGGTATTAGGTAACTTATTGACAATGATTTAAGACGATAGTCTTAAGGAGAGAAAAAATAATGAAGCTGAAAAGATTATTAGTAAGCGCATTAGCAGTCACTCTGACTTTCAACAGTATTAATGTTCCTATGAACGTTAACGCAGCAGAAGGCCCAGAGCCAGGAAATGAAGCACCAGATGGTGAATTACCAGGTAATGAAGACCCAGATCCTTCGGGAAATGAGAATCCAGAACCAGATGGTGAATTACCAAATGAAGACCCAACTGGGGATCCAAACGGAGAATTGCCTAATGGCGAAATTCCACCAGAGGACCCAGTGCCTTCTCCAGAACCAGAAGATCCTATTCCTACACCAGATCCTAATGGCGAAAAGCCAGTTAGAATCCAGTTGTATGATATGGAAGTTGTTCTTGGTAACGGAAGTGTTACTGTTACAATCAATGAGGAATTCCCAAATTCCGCAGAAGAGTTAACAGCAAAAGCAGCTGATGTTGCAGCAAACAATGAAGAAGTTAAGTCAGCATTAAATCTTAATGATGGCAGAACATATTCAATTAGCAGCATTAGTCCTAATGGTTATGCCATTAATGATTTTGATTACGTCAATGTAACACAGAATGTAAAGGTTAGGGTCGAGCTTAAAGCTAATGAAGAAAATGATCCAATCGTACCTCCAGTAATTAAGGGGTATATGATACATTATGTAGATGACGTAAATGACATACCTGTAAAGGTAGACACAGTTTTCCCAGCAAATGCTGATGAAGTTTTAGCAGCAGTAAATTCAAATGTTACAAACGATGTAAAGAGCGCTTTTGGTCAGGATCTTGAACTTGGCGAAGTATACATTAGTGATAACGGAGTTGATACACTTGCAGCAAACTTTGACTATAGCAAAGCTACAGAAAATGCATTTGTTAAGGTATTTGTTAAAGCTAAGGGAGCTAAAGTAACTTTCAAGTTTACAGCTTTGATTTATGATTCGAAAGAATGGAATAATCAGAGTTATTTGAAGGTTAGAGATCAGCTTCCTGCATATTCGTTTAATGCCGAGCTTGATGAGTTCTTTAAAGACCAAAGTGGTGTTAAGCCATTTGCAAATGAATTTATTAAGACACAGGAATTTTTCGACGCAACAGGTTATGATGAGACAACTAAGATTAAAGCTGCTCAGTGCTGGATCGTAAATAATGGTGTTGAGTCAGCTATGGCACAGTATGATTATTCACAGGCACTAGCTGAAGATCTTGAAGTTATTGCAGTTGTTTCAGGCTCAGGCCTTACAGTACCAAATGGTAACTTACCAATCAAGTACGATACACCAGCTGCTTATATGACAGCAAGCTTCTACAATTTCAATGAAGATGATTGGGGCGCAGAAAATTGGCAGTTCTTATTTGGTGGTAACCGTGGTGGTTGGCCTAACCAATTTACTGGTGGTTCAAGCGTAGTTACTGGCCTTGCTGAAAATAACCTTGATAATGGGTTCCAGCTTAAAGTTCAGATGACAAATGGTTCTAGAAATCCATTTACAAATCCTGTTGGAACATATGGTTTCCCATTTGCTGATGGTGGTAATGGTTACTTAGTTTTCGATAGTGATAGTCACTTTACTACAACAAAAAATGTTGAGAACGGTAACTTAAAACTTTACCATGATCCAGGTTACATTAACGATAATGGTTATACAAAAGCATTCATGCCTTTCAATGAGATTACAGACTATGCTGGAAATCAGTTTAGAATTAACGAAGAAAAAGATTACTTCTTTGGTATGCAGATTGATCTTCCATTCACAATGCCAGTTGGTGGTAAACTTGCTGATGGTAGCGACATGATGTTTGAGTTCCGTGGTGATGATGACGTTTGGGTATTCATTGATGGAAAGTTAGTTCTTGATATTGGTGGTGTCCATGGTGCAACTACAGGTACTATTGACTATGCAACAGGTGCGAGAATCGTTAACGGACAGTCACAGGGTAACCTTAAGGACTTATTCCCTAATGGACTTGCAGAAAAAGAACAGCATGAAATGAAGCTTTTCTACCTTGAAAGAGGTGCTGGTAAGTCAAACTGTTATATTAAGTTTAATTCAACAGCTTTTGTTGAACCAGTAAAGTATCATTACACAGAAAATCATCATTATTTAAACAAGCGTACTGGTGATAATCCAACTTTCACTAAGGAAGATACAGATTATGAGTCAGGTACATTTGAAGCTAAACCTATTCCAACTTACAACGGAGTAAACTATAAACTTACTAAAGTAACATGTGATGATGTTGAAGTAGATATCAAAGACAGTTACACAACTACAGACAAAAATGCAAAGTATGATTTCTATTATGAACTCGATGAGTATTCATTCCAGGTAATACATGAATATGTTAACAAGGAAGATTCTTCAAAGAGTCATACAGTAAAGGGCGATGTTGAGTATTACAAGAATAGTGAGACAAAGACATCACAGCCTAAAACTGAAGATCCATACGTTCTTACATCATGTACAATTAATGATAAAGATGCAGCAGCAACTAATCATACATTTACAGCTGATAAGGACGGTAATGTTGTAGTTAAGTATACATATGTATATGAACTTCCAAAGTACAATTGGGATGCTAAGTATTATTACGAAGATCCTAACAATTTTGGAACATACATTGAAGATACTAAGTTAGCTGATAGTGGTAAATACAGTACATCACAGATAGTATCATCAAAGGATAAAGAAGGTTATGTTCTTAAAAATACAGAAGTTAAGACATATAAAACTTCTGACTTTGTTGATAACGGTAAGGTAGAAAGCGTTGGATTAATTGCTGATATTTGCAGAGATAGCAGCGTAAGATTCTATTATAACTTAAAGGATTACAAGTATACAGTTATTTATGAGTATCCAGATAAGGATCCTGAAGAACATCCTGGTACATACAAGACAACAGTTACCACAACAGGTGACCCAGATGCCGATGAGTACTATGAACTTGAAAAAGTTACAGAAAAGAAGGATGGCAACGACCCAGAAGATAGACCTACAAAGAGCACACAGGATTTCAATTCGGATGATGATGGTGACTTCACAGTAACTTATAAGTACAAAGCTAGAGAGTTTAATATCAAAGAGTTTTATGTATATCTCGATGGTACAAACGAAACTGACAAGGAAGATATAAGAAACGAGAAGTATACAATCAAAACTTCTAGTACAGCACCAGCAACTAGAGAGCATAAAGAAAATGATTATACATTTAGTTATGCTATTACTGAAACAGCAGATAAGCCAAGTGGTGTAAAGCAGTTAGGTAGATCATTCAACTTTAAAGCAAATCCTAACAAGAATGTAGTAGTAACATACTATTACACAAAGGATGCTTACAGCTATAAGGTTGTTTACGAGTACGAAGAAGAAGATGGAACAACATCAACAAAAACAGGTGATGAAGGTAGTTATAATAAGACTATCAAAACAATTGGTGATCCACTTGTTAATAAAGATCTTTACGAACTTGTAGAAGTAATTGAAAAGAAAACTACAGGTGATCCTATCGATAGACCTACAGAAGATCTTCAGTTATTCAATTCAAAGGACGATGGCGATTTCGTTGTAACTTACAAGTATAAGGCTAGACTTTATAACTTTAAGGAAACTTACATCTATGATCATGAAGATGATGCATTAGATTCAAGTAAGGTTACATACAACGGAACATATAAATTTGAAAGAAAATCTAAGCCAAATGCAAGTTATGCAGAACATGCAGCTGATTGGGTACTTGATGAAGTAATCATTAAAGATGCTACTGGTGATCCAGTTAATGGAGTATCACATAAGGGCGCTTTAATCGAAGATGAATATTCATTCTTCTCAGGTACAAATAAAAATGTAGAAATTACATACATCTATAAGGCTGTATATCCAGAATATGATATCGTTGTTAGACATTTCTTCGAAACAGGTTCAAATGAGAACTATGTTGAAGATACATCTAAGATGATCAAAGATTCTTATAAGACAACATATGATACTGAAATCGATAACGTTAAAGACGGCGTAACTTATACTTTTGCATACAGCAAAGTTTCAAGAAACGGCGGCGAACTTGTACAGGGTAATGATCAGAATATGACATTCACTGCAAGCAAAGACGGTAAGGTTGAAGTACAGTATTACTATAACGCTCCAGAATATAAATTCACAGAGTCACACTATTATACACATAAGAGTGATGCAAACCTTTCAAAGGATTTCCCTAACAAGGTTAACACATCTTATAAGTTTTCAAAGCAGTCTATTGCTGAAACTACATATAATAATGTACTCTTTGATCTTGTCAAAGTAGTTATTAATGGTAAGGAATATAAGAAGGGCGAAACAGGTTTTGCTCAGTCATATATGTTTGAAGCACAGAAAGATGGTAATGTTGATATTAAATATTACTACGAAGCTGACTATAAGACATATACTTACACAGTAATTAATTACTACGAAGATGAGAACGGTGATTATGTACCAGTAACTACAGTTGATCATAAAGAGTATAAGGGCAACCTTACAACAAATGATACACCTAGTCATGATGGTGAAGATTATACATTAGTTGATGTAAAGATTTCTACAAATGATGGAGATCCAGAAACAGCTAAGGATATAACTTCAGAGCAGAAGTTCTTCAGCGATGAGGACGGAAATGTTGTAGTAAGCTATTATCATAAAGCGCCAGTACACAAGATTACAATTAATCATCATTATGATTTCTTAACAGGAACAGCACTTGATGATGAAGTACTTGGAACAGCAACTGATTATAAGGTTAAGACATCTGCAGATGCAGTAACAGACCATAACGGTATTGTTTGGAAACTTGTTAAAGTAAGATACGATTCAGAGATGGGAATTTTCAATTTTGCTTCAAATCCTGCAAGAAATATTTATCCTGGAACTCATTATGAGTTTGAAGGAGCTTATGATAAGGATGTTGAAATTGATTTCTACTATGAAGCAGATTACAATGAATGTAATTATAGCGTAAAGTACTTCTATGAAACAGAAAATGGTGACATTGAAGATACATCTAAGGCTAATAATCAGTCATATAAGGGAGACAAGAAAGTTAACCTTACAGACAACGATTACATTTATGACGGCAAGGTTTATACTTTTAGAGAGTCAAAGTTCTCAGAAGATGGAAAGAATACATATCCAAATACAACTAAAGAATTTAATTTCAATAGTGATGTAGATGGTAATGTAGCTATCGAGTATTACTTCAATGCTCCAATCTTTAAGCTTAACGTTAAGCATGTATATGATCATGAAAACGATGCAAAGGATGGAACAGTAGAAGAGGATCCAATCGACTTTAAGTTTACTGCTGAAGCTAAATCAAAGAAAGAGTACAAAAATGAAACTTTCACACTTGATAAGGTAACAGTAAATGGCGAGGAGATTACACTTAGCGATCTTGTAAAGATTACTGACAAGGATGTAAAGGATGGTAAGGTAGATGTAGTATTCTACTACAGCGCAGAAAATCCATATTTCAATTATGAGATTCATCACTTCTATGAAGTAGAGTCTGGTAAATTTGTGGAAAGCATGCCTGTAGATAAGGGAAGCTACAAGAATGAAAAGACTGCAAAAGCTATATTTAATTACAACGGCAAGACATACGTGCTTAAGAGTTCAGATTATACATCAACACTTGAGCCAAGTAAGCAGGATAAGAACGAAGTTTCTTATACATTTAATGCCGAAGTTGATAAAGACTTTGTAGTTAACTTCTATTATACTGCACCAAAGCATACATTTGAAGAAGAACATTTCTATAACCATATTAGTGATTCATCACTTAACGGAAAGATTGATAATGATCCAGTAGATTATACATACAATAAGGAATCAAGTCCTAAGTATACTTATAACGGAAAAACTTATAAGCTTGTATCTGTAACTATTAACGGAAACAAAGTTGATGAAAAGAATTGGAAAGATGTTTACACATTCAGTTCATTTGTTGACGGAGACGTTAAGATTGTTTATACATATGAAATTGATTTTGATGAATGCACATACTTAGTAGAACACTACTATGAAACTGCACCTGGAGAGTATACAAAGGCTAACACAAAGTCTGATACATATAAGGGAACAGAAAAGATCAGTTCAAACAATGTATACAATGGAATCACATATGATTTTGAAAAGTCAGAATTCAAGTCAGCTAAAACTGGTAACGAATTTAAGACTGGCTTAAATGAGTCATATGAAATTTATAGTGATGATGATAAGGACGCAGTTATTAAGTTCTACTATACTGCACCAGTTCATAACATTACTGAAATCCATAACTACGATCACTTAAATGATGATAGTAAGGATAGTAAGGAAAATGAAGTTAAGTTTGGTCCAACAGAGTTTAAGTTTGATTATACATCAAATTACAAACCAGAATTTAAGGGTGTAACATTTACTCTTGATAGTGTAACTATTAATGGAACAACTGTAACTCCAGAAAAATCTTACAAGATTCTTGCTTCAGATTATAAGGGCGATGTAACAATCGTTTATAACTATGTAGCATCATGGGCAACATGTAATTATGAAATTCATCATTTCTATGAAGTAAGCAAGGGTAAGTACGTTGAAGCTAACAGCGAAGATGGCACATACCAGGGCACAAAGGATACAGCTCCAAACTTTAGTTATAATGGTGAGACATATACATTTGAGAAATCAGAGTATAAGTCAGCTAAGACAAGTAACGTATTAACAAATAGTGATAAGACAGAGTTCTCATTCTTCAGTGATGATGATAAAGACTTTGTTGTTAATTACTATTACAATGCACCTGTTTATAAGATTACAGAGGTTTATAACTATGATCATTTAGATGATGATACATTAGATAGTAAGCCAGGTGAAGTTAAATTCGGACCAACTGAATTTAGTTTTGATTACACATCAAAGTCTAAGCCTGTTTATAAGGGTGTAACATTTACTCTTGTATCTGTAACAATAAACAAGAAGACAATGCCAGTTGAAGAAGCATATAAGATTTTAGCTTCTGACTATAAAGATGATGTTATTATTACTTACAACTACGTGGCTGAATGGCCAATGTACAATGTAAATGTAGAGCATTATTATAAAGTTAAAGAAAACGGCAAAGTTGATTATGTGATTGATCCAAGTAAGAGCGTAAGCGAGAAGTATAAGGGAACTTACACAACTGATGCTAATACATCTTATAACGGATTAACATATACATTTGAAAAAGCTGAAATCACAAGTGATACAATTAGCGGAGAAAAATATGATACATCATATACATTCGAAAGCGAAAAATCACATGATGTAACAGTTAAATTCTATTACGATGCACCTAAGTACTCATTCACAGAAAACCATTATTATGATCATACAGATGATGATTCATTAGATGGAAATATTCTTGGTAAGGCAATTGATTATCAGTTTGATATTGAGTCAAAGTCAAAGCCAGAATATAAGAATGTAGTATTTGAACTTACCGAAGTTAAGGTTAATGGCAAGAAAGTAGAAAAATTTGATAGCAAGATTTTCGATGCTTACACAGACGGAGATGTTGTTGTTGATTACTACTATACAGCAAGCTGGAAACCTTACAATTTCACAGAAAAGCACTTCTATGAAGATGCAAATGGTAACATGGTTGAAGATACAGCTAAGGCAATTAGCAAGAGTTATAAAGAGCAGGATTCAAAGAGCATTCCTGAACTTAACGGTGTACCTTTCGACTTTAGTTACGTAATGCTTACAAAGGCTGATGAAACAGAACCTTCAAAGGTTTATGACGAGTCTTATAGCTTCTTCTGTGAAGATGATAAAGATGTAACTATTAATTACTATTATACAGCTAAGAGAGCAAACATTACAGAGAAATTCATCTATACACATCTTGATAATCCAGCTGAATTATCAGGCACAGATGAAGTTCCAACAAAATCATACACATATGATTACACATCTTATTCAAGACCAAACTTTAATGGAATTGAGTGGGAACTTGTAAAGGTTGAAGTTAACAATGAAGAAGTATCAAAGGAAGATAGCTATACATTTAATGCAGTTAAAGATGGTAACATCGAAATTACATATAACTATGTAGCAAGTTATCCAAGATACAGCTTTGTAGAAGATCACTTCTATAAGGACGTTGACTTTAATAAGCAGTATGACCATAAGGGTACAAAGGAAGAATACTTTAGTCTTAAGACATCTAAAGCAATCACAACTTGCCCTGATGATAGTAATGTTTATAAGTTAGTAGCTGTTAAATTTGTTGATGCCGAAGGCAATGCAACAGATGCACCAGAGTTACTTGATGAGTACTCATTTGATCCTATTAAGAAGGGTGATAAGGATGTACATATTCAGTACTTCTACGAGCTTAGTACAGAAGACCTTAATGTTAAGTCATTCCACCACTACACACTTAATAAGGGTGTACTTGGAACAGACAAGAACACAGTTAAGGGAATAGATAATGACTTTAAGAGAAGCTTTAGCTACTCTGAAGATATCATTCCTGAATACGATGGTAGAACATACAAGCTCACAGCCATTGAAGTAAATGGCGTTAAGGTAACAGCAGACTTAAGTACACTTAAGAATTACGCTGATACTTACGAAGCTAATACAACAGTAGATTACTATTATGAACTTACAGTTCCAGTACTTAAGGGAACAGTTAAGCATATATATAAGAATCTCTGGGACGGAAAGACATATACAGTTGATGAAGATCCAGATTTATTCATAGATTCACTTAAGAGAAACGTTTCACTTAAGAAGGTTTATGATGGCGATACTTATGAAATGATTAATGTAATTGTTGATGGTGTAAAGGATAGTGAATTTACAGCAGATAGCAAGTCATATGAATTTAGTAAGGATTTTGCAATCGAAATCAACTATGAATTCTACGGTCCTGATTTAACAGGTACAGTAGTTCATGAGTACTACAGCAATGGTAAATTTGTTGGTAGTGTTGAGACAAGAAATAAGACATTCAAGCTTAAGGACGAATGGACAGAGGATACTCTTACAAAGTACGCAGGCAAGAGTGATTATAAACTTGCATGGGTTAAGGTAAATGACGAAAAGGTTTCTGAAATCAAGAAGTCATATAATTTTGTTATCGAAAAGAACAGTTACAAGATTGTCTTTAGATATACAAGAAATGATCCTGATCCAGATCCAAAGGATGACCCTAAGGATGATCCAAAGGATCCAGAACCAACACCATCTCCAAAGACTCCAGTTGTAGTTACACAGACTCCTCCACAGGCAGTAGCTAAATTACCTCAGACAGGTGGTTTAATCTCAAGCCTTTGGGCACCAATCGTTTGCGGACTCGCACTTGTATTTGGTGGCTTTAGTGTTCTTTTTATCGCAAGAAAGAAAGAAGACGAAGAGTAAATAAACTAAGATAAAATAAAATTAAACTAAACTACGGGAATAGGGAGCTTCGGCTCCCTATTTTCGTGCAAAAAAATAAATGAATGAATATATGAATAAATAAATATATGAATAAGTAAATGAATAAATAAATAATTGTATTGACAAATATAGCGGTTTTGTAATAAAATCATGCTTAACAAATAATATTTTGCTTATTTTAAATAAGTACTAAATAAGTATTAACAAATATAAATGGTTTTATTTATAAGGAGAAAAACTTATGACAGAAAAAAGAAAGATTACTAGAATTGTAATAGCATTTGTATCAGCTATTGTTACACTTTTTGTTACAGGAATACTTGCAAGATATGTTACACCACTTATTGCTAAGACACCTGGTCAAATATCAGTTTTAAATCAAGCTTATGCTGCTGTCTTTTCAGTTATTGTCTGTATAGCTCTTGGCTATAAGAAAGTGTTTAAGTTTAACTTTAGTGAGTATTTGGCTAGATGCAAAAAAGATAAGAAAAATTGTATTTCACTTATCATTGGTGTATTTATCGTAATTGCATTTGCTATCTATTTAACAAGTGATGCTATTGCTCTTCCAGGAAGTGAAGTAATCTATATTGTTATTATGATGCTCCTTATAGGAATATGTGAAGAGGCATTCTTCAGAGGAGCATTACTTAATACATTACTTGATTACTATGGTAAGGATGATGAAAAAAAGATTTTTAAAGCTTTAATAGTTAGTGCGGTTATGTTTGGTTTATTCCATCTTGCTAACATTAATAGTTTTCTTGCAATCTTTTTATGTATTGCACAGTGCATC
Source organism: Clostridia bacterium (assembly GCA_024407775.1). Taxonomy (GTDB): domain Bacteria; phylum Bacillota; class Clostridia; order Lachnospirales; family JAKSVV01; genus JAKSVV01. Next base: position 366 of record JAKSVV010000005.1, on the reverse strand, counting down.
ATCAATATTCCTGCTGGTTATATTTTAGGCGGCACTTATTTAAGAACAAGATCAATTTGGCCATGTGCTCTTATGCATGCATCAGTTGATTTATTCTTGTTTGTAGCACAGGGAATGCTTGAAGGAAAAACAGAAATGCAGATGATGGTAACAAGTATAAGTGTTGATGTTTGCTTCGTAATTCTTATTACATCACTTTGTTTACTTATTTTAAGAAAGAAAAAACTCACTGAGGTTGCAGATTATTATAAGACTGAATGTGATTAAAAATTTAACCCAATGGGCAAGAAGTCTCCCACCTCTTAGGTGGCGGGATGAATTGCCCTTTTTTGTTTGAAAATATAACCGAAAAATAATTATAATTTT
>JAKSVV010000049.1 GCA_024407775.1 Clostridia bacterium | reverse complement strand
AAAATTATAATTATTTTTCGGTTATATTTTCAAACAAAAAAGGGCAATTCATCCCCCCACCTAAGAGGTAAGAGACTTCTTGCCCATTGGGTTAAAAATGGTAAAGTTTATTCTATGGAACAAACTTTAAAAGAATTAAAAATGATAAAATAAAAAATATGAGAAAAAATGTATGTTTTTTTGCAGAAATATATTTGATTTTTATATTTACATGCCATAAAATCTATTATATAATATGTCATTAGAAATTAATTAACTAACTGTAGCAAATAATAGCTATATTATAAGGAGATGATGATTATGAATTTAATTATGAATCTATTATGGGATGTTTTAGGAGGAATAGTAGGAGCAATCTTATGGTGCATATTTGGAGCGTTATGGTGCATAACAATCATTGGTATACCTTTCGGTATTATGTGCTTTAAGATGGCAGGTCTTGTTATATGGCCATTTGGCAAAGAGTTTGCATATGATAATAAACCATTAAGTATCATATTTGATATCTTATGGATCTTATTAACAGGAGCAGAACTTGCTATATTCCACTTTGTGCTAGGCTTAGTATTTTGCGTAACAATCATTGGTATACCATTTGGTATTCAGCACTTTAAGATTGGTATGCAAGCACTATTACCTTTTGGAACACACTATGTTTAAACAACTAAATAATGAAAATAAAAAATACACTGACAAAAATTTGTCAGTGTATTTTTATTTTTCAAAAACGTTTTTAAAAAATTATAAGAAAATAAATATTACGATTGGAGTAGTGATGATAAAGCTGGAGGTAATGGATACATTTCTTTCATCTTTTCATTTACTACATCTACGGGATACTTAAGAATTAATCTTAAGTAAGTAAGCTGTACATTTTCTTCATTTGATAATGAATAAAATACTGCGTTACTTTTTAAGAACTTTCTAATTATTTTCTTGCCAGTATTAGTTCTAGCATTAAAAATAAATTCAACACCAAAAATATCAAGGCATACAAATCTGTAATTGCGACCTGCAACATTAGTGATAACAAACTGCTTAGAATCTCCAAGACCAAGTTCATGTGTATCTATAGTCTTTAAGAGATAACAATCAATGTCATTAATAGTTCTTTCATCAAAGAAAGGATTTTCACTTGCTATGTCACAATACTTCAAATATTCATCGAGAGCTCCGGGGTAATAATGCATATCAACTTTTGATCTTACTATCTCACGATATTTTTTTGCTTCTTTTTCGGTCATAACATTTTCCTCTAACTAAATTGCTACAAGAGCATTTTTCTTGGTATCAAAATTAACTTTGCATACGCCAAAGGTATCAATGAGATGTTCCCATGCTTCCTTTGATGGATAGAAGTAGTGGTAGATTAAAAAGTATACTCTAAACTCTTCTATACGATCAGCTGGAACATAAAATACATCATTCTTTGAAGTAATGGTACAGTTAATAAATGATTCCTTAGTATCAAGTGAGAATAATACCTTATCACTAGTTAATCCCATGTAGGATATCTTAGGTTCTTTTTCCTTACCTGGATCTAAGTGACTAGTAATAAGAAGTGAAGGTAGATTAAAACTTATAGTTTCAAAAAACTTATTAAGTACTTTAATCTCTCCAATGATAGGATCACCAACTATCTCACCATTACTATCACTCTTGGTTTCAAAACTGCAAGCATTTCTATACTTAAGAAAAGCACTGTCAGTCATTAGCCTTGCAAAGGCTTTGAAGTTACAAAAGAAACCATTTTCGATATAATAACTCTTAAGAGCTTTATTAATTTCTTCTCTGGTTCTTTCATCGATGTAGTTTTTGTCATTCAGTTTGTACATAAATCTTCGCCTCACTAGCATGATAAATGAAAAATGGTTTATAAGTTACAGTTTTAATTAATCAGTATTAAGTTTTTTTATTAAGTTTTTTTCTTTTTAGTATTTTGCTCATAGATAGTTTTTGATCTTTTCCCCGTAATTATAAAAGTAATATTTATTCCTCCTAATTAGTGAAATTTAGTTAATAATTATTTATTAAAAATTTCAAAAATATTTATAGGCGCATTATATCAAAAGCCCAGTAAAATGTCAACGAAAAAAATAAGAGGAGAGCATTAGATAATAGCAGGAAATATATAAGAAAATAAAAGAAAAAATAAAAGAAAAAAGATAAGATTAATTCACGAAAAGTATTGAAATAAATGTCAAATTATGGTAAAATATATACATAACTATTGTTATTGTTTTTTGTGGTTTAAAACCACATTGGAGGTATTCGCTATGCAAAATATTATTTCGAAACTTGATTATGTAAGTAAATCTCTTTTAGCAGCAAAGATTGCTGCAGCAAATGTACCAGAAGGAACAAAGGCTCATGAGTCATGGACACGTGAAATAGATCAGCTTAAGCTGGTTGAGAAGGAAACTCTTAGTGAGTTATCTAACTACTTTGTAGAGGGCGAGGATTTCATCCTTGGTTTTGAATTCTATGAAGTTACAGCTTCAACTGGTCAGACTTTTCAGTTCACGTATGATGACGAATACGCGAAGAATGTAGCACTCTTTAATAACCTTCCACTTAAGAAGATTTGTATTAAGAGAGTTGATGACATTGCAAGAGTAGATGTATCACTTTATGATACATCTAAGATGGCATTTTGTTAATTCAGGTGAAAAAATATTGGCACGTTTCGTGCCTTTATTTTTTTGCTTTTTTTATAAAAAAAGAAAAAGTATTTTTATAAAAAACGAAAAAGTGTGAAAAAACGGCCTAAAAAAAGTGCAAAAAACGTGGGAAATGGCATCTAAAAAAGTGTAAAAAGTGTGAAAAATGACCCCATTTTTACCTCAAAAAGTGTGAGAAAGTCCTTGCAATCCCTTTATTTATGTGGTATAATGGTTTTATAAAAATGGAGGGTAAAATGTTTAAAAGAAAGATCTATGATAAGATTCTAAACTGGAAAGAATCATCGAATGGAAAAACAGCACTTTTAATAGAAGGTGCAAGACGTATTGGTAAGAGTACAGTTGCTGAAGAATTTGCTAAAAATGAATATGAAGATTACATTTTATTAGACTTTGCTAAAGAATCACAAGATATTAAAGATTTATTTTTAAATAAATTATCTAATTTGGATGATTTCTTTAGATATCTTTTTATCTATAAAGATAAAAATGATTTACCTAAAAGAAAAAGTGTAATAATTTTTGATGAAGTTCAAAGTTTTCCTAGAGCTAGGGAAGCTATAAAATATTTAGTTAAAGATGGTAGATATGATTACATTGAAACAGGTTCATTAATATCTATTAAAAAAAATGTTAAGGATATTCTTATACCTTCTGAGGAAGAAAGATTAGAAATGTATCCTATGGATTTTGAAGAATTTTTATGGGCAAGAAATAATTTAATTGCTATGGATATGATTAAAGATGCATACTTAAATCATAAGATGTTAGATGATGGTATTCACAGAAAAATGATGCAACTCTTTAGAGAGTATATGACTATAGGTGGAATGCCACAAGCTGTTGAAGCATTTAATAGTGGAGCAACATTTAATCAAGTTGATAAAATTAAACAAAATATTATTAAATTATATGAAGAAGATTTAAATAAAAATAATGATAATGGAAAGGCAACTAAGATTTATAAATCTGTTCCTAACCAGCTAGGTAAAAATAAAAAGAGATTTAATATGACTTGTATTAGTAAAAATTCTAGATTTAGAGAATATCAAGAATCCATAGATTTTGTAGAACAATCAATGATAGTAAATGAATGTAATAATGTATCTGATCCAGGAATATTACTAGAACTATCTAAGGTGGAAGAAAAATTTAAATTATATATGGGTGATACAGGTTTATTAATAACATGTATAGCAAATAGTAATGAAACATTAAATGAAGATATATATAAATTACTATTAAGAGATAAAGTAAGTGATAACTTAGGAATGATATATGAAAATGTAGTAGCACAAATATTAAGAAGCATGGGATATAAATTATATTTTCATGAATTCTATGATAAAAAAATAAATAAAAAAGATAATGGTGAAGATACTATTATTAGTAAGAAATATGAAATAGATTTTTTAATAGTAAAGAATAAAAAATTATGTCCTATTGAAGTTAAATTTGGATTATCAAATAAACATACATCATTTGATATGTTTAAAAATAAATATCAGTTAAAGATACAAGATAAATATGTAATTCATTGTAATAACTATAAAGAAGAAGATGGTATAACATATCTTCCTATATATATGTTACCATGTATTAATGATATAAGTAAATAATAAAGACGCACATCATAAGATGTGCGCCTTTATTATTTATTATTACATATTATTTGTTAATTTATATTTATCTATATCTATCTATTATAATGTTACTCCATTTTTCTTAAGAGCATATCCAAGAAAGATCTTTCTGAAAATAAAACTTAAGATAAAAGATATAATAAAACTAGATACTAGAGATCTAGGAAGTGCTTCTTTAAATACAGGTCTTGATATCTCCATGTTTTCTATTTGTTTATTTAATGTTTTAATTTCTTTTTCATTAGCTTCTTTATCTTCTAAAGTTATATCTTCTTTATTATTTTCTTCTTCTAATATTGTTATCTCTTGTTTAATGTTATCTATAGCATGAGTAATAGAAACATTACCAAGACTAGTCATAAGAAATACATTAGTAGTAGATATTATTATTACATATATAAAGTTCATAATAAAGTTATCTATAATAGCTTCCATTACTCCTGTAAATCTTTCTGTACATTTTTCAACTAACTTTCTAATAGGGATAGTAAATCCTATTAGTAGTGCTAGAGCTATAGATACTACTAAACTAAGTATTAAAGTAATAATACTAAAGTGACCACTCATAATGCTGCCATATGTAGCAAGAATAGTACTAATAGTAAGACCCATACTAACAGTCATAAAATTATTAATCTTTTTAGTGATTTCTTCCATACCCATATTTATTATCTCCTTCATATGTATGTTTAATATTTTAATTAACTAAGTAATTAATTTAATTACATACATATATATTATATCAATAATTTTATTTATCAAGAAGATTGGAACAATAATAAATGTATTTACTAATTATTATAATTATATATTTACATATTTATAACTATATATTTATTGCTACTAATATTATATACAAAAATAATTCAAAAATTTTTGAATTATTTTTGTATATAATATAGAAGGAAAAAATTTTTTTGTTATACTTAAGTTAATAATAAACCTAGTAATAAAAAGGTAAATATTGAATTTTTAGTAGTACGCGAACTAGTGATTATCAAAGAAAGTATTGACATTTAAAAAAATGTGACTATACTAATAACTAGTTAAGAGTGTATTAGGTAAAGCAAGGATGCTTTAATAATATTAAGGATAATATCTCACGGATGGGATAAATAGGGTAACACATAAGGATGTATTTAAGGTAATGGTTGTAAGAATGGTAAGCTTATAACTAACAAGTAATTTATAATTATAAGTTATGGCAGATGAGTAATTATAAATTATAAAAAGGTACGCAATAACTAGAATGATGAATAACTATTTTATTTTGTTTGTGAGAGGATCTATAATAGATGCTCCTTTTTTCGTGTAAGGAATATTTCAAGGTAACAAATAGAATAGAAAAGAAAAAAGAAAAGAATAATGAAATAGTATTTAATAATTAATAAGAGATAAAAGGATATATTAGTAATTATTAAATCCCCAAAACGAAATATCTAATAATTAACTGTTACGCTGGTATATACTAAAAAGCTTGATCACCTTTTTAGTTTATATATAAATTTATTATTAAACATTTTAAAAAAATTTATTAAGGTAAGCCCTAGAGGCAGGGATGCCTAGGGTAAAAATTTAACCATTACAAGGAGGATTTAATTATGGTTATAGCACATAACATAAGTGCATTAAACACTTATAAAAGTTTAGGAATTGCTGGTGGATCAGCAGACAAATCAATGGAAAAATTAAGTTCAGGTTACAAAATCAACAAAGCTGCTGATGATGCTGCTGGACTATCTATCTCAGAAAAAATGAGATCACAAATCAGAGGTTTAAATCAAGCTTCTACTAACGCTTCAAATGGTGTATCTATGATACAAACAGCTGAAGGAGCTTTAAACGAAGAACATTCTATCTTACAACGTATGAGAGAATTAGCAGTACAATCTGCTACTGATACTAACGCTAGTGAAGATAGAGAAGCATTACAATCTGAAATGGCTCAATTAACAAATGAAATTAACAGAATCGGTGCAACAACTGAATTCAACGGAATGAAAATTCTTAATGGATCTAAAGTAAAAAATGAAGGTGGAGCTGATAACAGTGTTTACTTCCACGTTGGAGCTAACTCTAACCAAGTAATTAACACAGAATTTAAGGATATGCAAGCAACTGCTTTAGGAATTTCAGCTACAGCTGCAAAAGGTGTAGCTATGAAAGTTACTATTGATGGAGAAGAAAAAACAATCGCAGAAGCTGATGGTGATAAATATTTCGTTGCAACTGCAAATGTAAATAATGGTACATCTTCTAATTTAGCTCAATATTCATTAAATATTTCTACAAGAGAAGGTGCTAACAATGCAATTCAAATTATTGATAGCGCTATTAAAAAAGTTTCTGAAGAAAGAAGTAAATACGGGGCTATTCAAAACAGACTTGAATACACAATCAATAACTTAAATACAACAGCTGAAAACATGACAGCTGCTGAATCAACAGTTAGAGACGTTGATATGGCTAGTGAAATGATGGAATTCACAAAGAATAACATCTTACAACAAGCTGCTCAAGCTATGTTAGTACAAGCAAATAGCAGACCACAACAAGCATTACAATTATTACAATAATCTTATTTAAATATATAAAGGGACAACGGGAGAGACTGTGTCCCTTTATAAATTTTTTGAAATTTTATCAATACTAAATTTGTATATAAACGAGTATGGTGAAAATTTTAGTTGGATATTAAATTTTTATTTTAAATTTGAAAAATATATTAAATTAAAATATATTTCGCTAAGGCATGGATGTCTTAGTTAAAAATTAACCAAAACAGGGAGGATATTAAAATGGTTATAGCACATAACATAAGTGCATTAAACACTTATAAAAGTTTAGGAATTGCTGGTGGATCAGCAGACAAATCAATGGAAAAATTAAGTTCAGGTTACAAAATCAACAAAGCTGCTGATGATGCTGCCGGACTATCAATTTCTGAAAAAATGAGATCACAAATTAGAGGTTTAAATCAAGCTTCTACAAACGCTTCAAATGGTGTATCTATGATACAAACAGCTGAAGGTGCTTTAAACGAAGAACATTCTATCTTACAACGTATGAGAGAACTAGCTGTTCAATCAGCTACTGATACAAACGCTAGTGAAGATAGAGAAGCTTTACAATCTGAAATGGCTCAATTAACAAATGAAATTAACAGAATTGGTTCTACAACAGAATTCAATGGTATGAAAATATTAGATGGATCAAAAACAAATAAAGTTGCTACAACAGAAAGTGCTGCTGCTGCAGAAACTCTTACAGTTACATTAGGCGCTGGAACAAAACTTGATGCTAATCAAAGAGTTACTTTAAATGGTAGACAATATAAAGTTGGAGCTGATGCTGCAGCTACAGATAATGCATCTGTAACATTAACAGCTGTTATTGCAGAAAAAACAGTAGAAACAAAAGATGATTATGTAGGATTATCTTTAGAAGGAAGAGAAGTTAAAGCTGTAACAAGTTTTACAGCAGGTAAAGATGCTACTGTAGATGCTGCTACTAAAGATGATTCAGTATACTTCCACGTTGGAGCAAACTCTAACCAAGTAATTAATACAGAATTTAAAGATATGAGAGCTAGAGCTTTAGGAATTTCTTCTACAGGATCTGGTGTAAGTGCCGCTGGTAAGAATGATGGTGTATTCGTTGAAACAGCTAATGTTAACAACGGAACAAGTTCAACAAATACTGAACACTCTTTAAATATTTCTACAAGAGAAGGTGCTAATACAGCTATCGAAGTTATCGATAAAGCTATTAAGAGAGTATCTAACGAAAGAAGTAAATACGGGGCTATTCAAAACAGACTTGAATACACAATCAATAACTTAAATACAACAGCTGAAAACATGACAGCTGCTGAATCAACAGTTAGAGACGTTGATATGGCTAGTGAAATGATGGAATTCACAAAGAATAACATCTTACAACAAGCTGCTCAAGCTATGCTTGTTCAAGCTAACTCTAGACCACAACAAGCTTTACAATTATTAAGATAATTAATTTTTGTATAAATAAACACAGGTTAATAATGAGATTTTATATAGGGGAGGGAGCCATGTTGCTTCCTCTTTCGTTTTATATAAATATAATTATAGATTTATATTTATATAAATTTATATCTATCTATCTATTATTATTATTATTATTAATTAATACATATTAATTAATAATAATGAATATACTTATATACTAATATAATATATTAACTTTCTATTACATTTACTTATAACTCTTTATTTATTATTAAAATTATGTATAATAGTACTTAGAAAGTATATATGGAGGAATTAATAATGAATAAGAAAACAGCTCTTATTATTTCAGTCATAGCATTAATAATATTATCAATATTTGCTTGGCAACTTACTTTAATTATCCTTGGAGTACTAGCACTTATATATGCTATTAATCTTATTAAACAAGACTATGCATATCCTGATAGTTATGAAGGAAGAAATGTAAGTAATCATTCAAATAGTTCTAGAAATAAAAATAATAATGATGATGATGACATTAATTTAGATTTCTTAAAACAAGATAAAGAAATTAAAGATCCAAATAGATTTGAAGAAAGAGATAAAAAAATGGCAAAGAGCGTTAAAACAAATAAGAATAAAAAACATAATAATACAAATAGTAACAATCATAGTAATAACCATTCAAGTAATCATAACTCAAATAATAGATCTAATAGATCTAATAGTTCTAGAAGTAATGAAAGAACTAATGAAAGAAGATATGATGATAGAGAATTATATTCTAGTAAAGAAGTAAGAAGAAATAATAACTCTAATAGTAATAATAATGGTTATAACTCTAATAGATCTAATAAGAAAAAATCTAATGAACCTTTAATAAGTCCAGGACTTAAAAAGATATTAGTATTCTTTAGTATTGTATTTATAATTATGATAGTATTCATAGTTATACTTGCATTTAGACAAATTAATACAGACTTTGAAGTACCTGAAGAAAAAGATCCATTAGTTATGACAGAAGAAGATAGAGAAAAAGCTAAAGAAAAGAAAGAAAAAGAAGCTGAAGATAGAGCTAAAGCTAAAGAAGAAAAAGAAAAAGCTGAAGAAGAAAGACTTAAAGCTGAAGAAGAAGAAAAAGCTAAAAAAGAACAAGAAGAAAAAGAAAAGCAAGAAACAAGTAGTAATCAAACAGAACAAACACCTACATCTGGAGAACAATCACCAGTAAGTAGTGATGTATATGTTGAATAATTAAATAAATAATTGAATTATTAAATAACTAAATAAAACTAAAAAATAAATACATATAAGGGAGATAATTAAACATGAAAAAATTATTAAGTATTTTATTAGTAGCAATGCTATCACTTACATTAGTAAGTTGTAACAAAACAAATGATGGAGTTAACAAAGATGAATTAACAGTGTATGTTAATAAGTCACAAGAAGAATATGATGGAACAATGTATGAATTTGAAACATATGTAATCTTAAAAGATGATAATAAAGGATATATGATTATGCAAGATATTGTTCCAGTAAAATGGGATGACATTACACTTTATAATTACAACAATGATATAGCTTATCCTTACACATTAGATGGTAATGTATTAACATTAGAATATTTTGGTGAAGAAGTTGAATATACATTAGATGAATCAAAAGAATCATTAAATGATGGAGTAATAAAAATGATTGCAGAATGTGACGAAAGAGAAGCATTAGGTAATGAATAAGTTAATTTTTATAACATTCACATAACAAAAAATAACACCTTAAGGTGTTATTTTTTTGTTATATAAATATATTAAATAAATATGATTATATATTTACTTATACTCATATATTTGATACTATCACATCATAAATACATATTGTTTGTCTTATTATAAAGATATTTATGGAGTGATCATATGAAAAAGAAATTCTTATATATTTGTTTTTGTCTGCTACTAGCTATATATATTTTTATAATGTTTATATCTCTAGCATATTAGATGCAAATATATCCTATTCCAAAAAAATAAAAAAATCTTAATTTTTTGGAATGAAAATGGCCAAAAATGGCCATTTTTTTATTTCCCATTCCAAAAATCTTAAAAATATTGATTTTTTTGGAATGAGATGGTATAATATAGATATATAAAATATAAGGGGAATTTATGATGAATAAATTAATTAACAGAGATTATTATTTAAAGAAATTAATAAATGTAAGTAATACAAGAGACATTAAAGTAATAACAGGTATTCGTAGATGTGGTAAATCCAAATTACTTGAAGCATTTAAAAAATACATAGAAAATAATGTTGAAAATAATAATATAATACATATAAATTATGCACTTCCTAAAAATGAATCCTTAATGGAATACCATGCTTTAATAGATTATGTTGAAGCAAATTATAAAGAAGGTGCTAGTAATTATATTTTAATAGATGAAGTGCAAATGTGTGATGGATTTGAAAAAGCTATAAATGGTTTTCATGCTGAAGAAAAATATCAGATATATATAACAGGATCTAATGCATTTTTATTATCTAGTGATCTAGCAACATTATTTACTGGAAGAACATTTTCTATAGAAGTATATCCTTTTTCACTAAAAGAATATATGAGATATTATGACATTGATGATCCTAATACTGCATTTGATAAATATTACATACGTGGAGGTATGGCAGGTAGTTATGACTATATAGAAGATGAAGATAAACAAATATATTTAAAAGACATATTTAATACTTTAATAGTACAAGACATTGAAAAAAAATATAATATTAAGAATAAAAATATTTTAAAAAACATAAGTGAATTTTTAATTAATAATGTATCTTCTTTAACTAACACTAATAATGTTACTAATACATTAAATAGTAATAATATTAGTATAACAAATAAAACAGTAGATAATTACATTGAATATTTAGTTAATGCTTTTGCATTTTATAAAGTAAAAAGATATGATATACAAGGAAGAAAATATTTAGTAAGTAATAACAAATACTATTTAGCTGATACATCATTTTATTATGCAATGTTAGGTAGTAAAAATATGAATTTTGGACGTATATACGAAAATATTGTAGCAATAGAATTATTAAGAAGAGGTTATGAAGTATACGTAGGAAAATTGTATGAAAAAGAAGTAGATTTTTACACTTTATACAACGAGCAAATGAATATAACAGATTCAGAATATGAGGAGGTGAAGTTCATTAGCGGCGATATTAAAGCAGACAAAAAATATTTAACAGAAGATTATGT
>JAKSVV010000048.1 GCA_024407775.1 Clostridia bacterium | reverse complement strand
AAGGTTCAAATCCTTTGTCTGTTCCTGTCATTATTCCAGCAGCATTTACTTTAGCTACAACAACAGCTTCATCATCTGTATATGTTTCAGCAGCTAATGCAGTAAAAGATGTGCTTGTAGCTAACATTAATGTAGCTAATAATGCAGCAACTGTTCTCTTAATTGCTTTCATTTAGAAAGTCCTCCTTAATTAATATATTTTTTTTGCTAGATTGCCTAGCTGTGAATATATTACGATAAATATTTTTTTTATTCAACCCTTTTGTGTGATTGTTAACCCATCTGTAACAGTGCTGTAATATTACCTTATATTTCCAAATCTTTGTAATTATGTACTATTCTAGTTTATATTGATTTTTCTCTTTAATATTACACCAAAACTTTTTTGACATAATTCTTGACATGCATATTATGTAAAGTTTACATAAAGAAAAAGAGGGATATAAATCCCTCTTAGTTTATTCAACAACATTTTTAAAATATCTATATGCTTTTCCATCAGATATATCTTTATCATTTAACCATGCTAGAGCTAGTTTGATATACATATTATCATCATTACCAAATACTTTATAATAATCACTATATACCATATTTAATACATAGTACCAATCATACATATTAAAATCATTCCATGTTATGCCATTACGTTCTGCTAATAACTTTGATAGATCCATAGTGTAATGTTCTCCACTTGTTCCATCTTCATTCATCATCTTTGATACAGCATTATGTGCCATTTCTTCTGTTAAATGTTCTCCATGTATTGATACAAATAACTCATCCATTAAATTAGTATATGTTTCTTTATCCTTTTCTTTAAATATATCTAAATAATAATCTAATATATCATCCCATTCTTTCATTAATTCTATGCTATTTGGAAGCTTTTGTGCTTCATGTGATAACTCCTTAAATTTACTCATATTACCTCACTTTCCATATGCACCATACTTTTCTATTGGTACAATCCCATATATCATACACTACTCCATTGATAGAGCAAGTAATATGACCTTTCATAGTTATTAAGTATATTCCTTTATTGTATATCTTTAATAGATCGCCCAGATTCTTGTTACAAGTAACACATCTATAATATACTTTAGGATATCTACTATTTAAATATGGTTCTATAAATTTTGCTTCATCAAGAATCATTCCCTTTTCTTTGGCATACTTAGTTAATTTATCATAGGTTTCATCCCATGTACTTCCCTCAGCTAAACTTATAGCTCTAACACTACAATCATTTACTTCTCTACCTAATGGATTAGCATTATAATAAATGTAATTACATTTCTTTGATTTTTCTTGCATACTTTTTAATCATTTCTATTTCTTCTGGTGATTCCATAGTATCTTGTAAGTTTTCAAAGAAACCTACAAAACCATCAAGCATGTATTCTAAAGCTTCAAGACCTTTATCTTTTGCTCCATAGTTACCACTATTACTATATTCCATCATTCCATCCATATATCCTTCATATCCGTCTCTCATTCTATCAAACATTTCAGGATTATATGTTCTGTATCTATTATTAGTTTTAAATCTTCCCATAGAGTCTCTTTCTCTTCCTCTTTGATAACTACCATTCATGTTTCTATTCATATAGTTATCATTATATGCATTGTATCTCATATTATTTCCCTCCATATCTTTATTTAATTCTTTATAGACATCTACTAAGATATCTAATTTTTCGATATTGCTATCATTTATTCCTGTTTCTTCTATTTTAGTTAGTTCATCTTTAACTAATTGTTTAAGTTTATCCATTAAGCACCTGCTGCTGGAGTAACTGGTATTGGTAAGCTATCAGCACCTTCTACTCCAGTACTTGGTAAGCAACTTCCAATATATCTAAATACTCCAGTTTGAACTGATGTATTTACTCTTGTTGGATACAATCTTCTAGTTCTTAATTGACTAGCTAAGATTGGAGTAGCATCTTCATTTATAAATGGATATGTAGGAGTAGCAACTCCTCCAATTGTAAATACTACTGGTGAACTAATTGTTGCATCTACAGGAATTGTTTGAGCAATTACTATACAATACTTATTACCATCTTGATAGTTACCGGCTGGTAAATCTACTGTTAGTGTTCCTGCAGCAAATGTTACAGCAGTACTTATTACTAAATTATTGCATAATCTGCAATTGTTTATACAACTCATTTTAACCTCCTATAAAAAATAAGGAGTAATGTGATCATTACTCCTTGTATTAATCACACTTTTTAAGTGGTGGATACACTATTTATTTAATTTTTCCTTCTATATTATATATGAAATTAGAAGTTTCCACATCCACAGCTACCATTTTGAGTCACTGTGTAATTGTAGCAGCAATTTGGATTAGGTACAATGTATGCTGCACTTGGACATGGTTTAAGTTCATTTAATAAGTATGCATTTTGAGCTTGTTGACTTGCAGCAAGTTGTAATGCTGATACTTTTGATTGAAGTTCAGAAATTTGAGCATTCTTATCTTCAATTCTATTAGCAACTATTTCATCATGTAATGCTCTATAGTTTGCATTTTGATTTTCAATGATATCTCTTGCATTCATTGTAGCATTTGTAGTGATGTTACATGTGTTTTGAGCCATATTGTAATTTACACCATCAATGCCTCTTTGTAGTTCGCAGCAACAGCTTTGAAGTTGTGAACCTATTGCGTTAATATTTGTGTTAACACCATTGATTAATTGAGCTTGAGTATAACCTAAATTAGCTATACCATTTCCTAAGTTAATACCTGTTGTTCTTAAATCTGTAAATCCTTCACTTAATTGTCTTTGAATTGTAGCAAAGTCACTAGCTAATACATAGTTATCAGCTGCTCCACTGCTAGATCCACCAAATCCTCCGAATCCATTACCTCTACCAAATCCAGCAAAAGCAAAGATTAAGAATATAATGATCCACCAGCTACCATTGTCACCTCCAAATCCATCATTTCTTCCATTTCCTGAGATTAAAGCAACATCACTTGCACTTAATCCAGAATCTCCATAGTTCATAAAAACCCTCCTTTATCAGTTATTGTTTTTGTAATATATTTTAATCTTGCAAGATTACCCTTTAAATTGACTCATAAAATTACTATACTCAGCATCAAAATCTCTATTTTGTTCTTTAAAATACTTTCTAGCAAGTTTTTCAATTCCTTCTTTATCATTGTTACTAGCAAGCTTAGAAAGTTCACTAAGCATAGGATTATTATTACCATACTTTCTTAACATACTTTCTGCAATTAGTCTTGGATTACCTCCAGTTTTAAATGCATCACCTATTAATCCTAATGGACTATTTCCAAATATATTTCCTAATGGATTCATACATTAATCCTCCTTAACATCTTGGTAGTATTTTTCAAGCATCTTTACTTCATCTGCTTTTAGTTTTTCTTCATTGTTACTTCTATCAATTAATTCATTAATAATAATTTCCTTTTGAATATCTATTGCTCTTTTTAATTTCTTTAAATCTACCATATTAAACCTCCAAATCTTTTCTAGCTAATTCATTTATTTTAGCTTCAATAATGTTTTCAATTTCTTCTTTTGTTACATAATCACCCTTTACTTCTTTAGTATCAGATGTAATTTCTTCAAACCTATATGCTTTAATAGTTGATACACCTAAGTTATCAGCAGTTTTAACATAGAATATAGGTTCGTTAGTGTTCATAAACCACATTGTACTATTTGGTGGTACAACTTGATTTCTAGCACTTTCAATGTCATTAACTCTAATCCAATTTACATTTGTTTGTGGTATTTGAATATTAGATGTAAATTGATTAATGTTACTTTGTGGATAGCAATTATACATAACATCCCTCCTTTAATCTGATAACATTATAACATTGATTTCAATACTAAAACTGACAACTTTGTGACATGTTTAAACTAAATTTTGGCAAAAACTTTACAATCATAAACCTTTATGATAAAATAATGAAAAATATTAATTAATGGGAGAACAAAATGAGTATAGAAATTGAAAAAAGAGATTTAAAATATTATTTTGATAAATTAAAAAACAAAGAAATTAAATTTCAAAAACCAAAATTTCAAAAACCAACAAAATCTGATAGAAAATTCCTAATATTACTTTATACTTTTTCATTTATAGTAATTGCTTTTGTTTTAGGTGTTGAAAAATTTAGTAATAGCTTTGCATATTTATTTAAACCTACATTAACAATAAGTGAATATTTAGATAGTTTCTACGAAGAAAGAAATCAAGATCCTGGATATTATGATAGTTATGGAAAGTATCATGCTGGATTTACATATTCTACAAGTAAAAAATGCAAGTATGATCGTTTTAATATAAAAGGAAAAGTAATTAAAAAAAGTGGAAGATCTATATATTTAGATTCTTATACTACAATTGAAATTGAACAATTAGATGATAAAGCTAAAGAAAACATTAACGTAGGTGATACAGTAATAATATATGGTCATGATAATTCATATTTTAGTAATAGATTAGGTAAACTTATTGTTTATGATGGTCATTATAAAATTGTAAAATAACAAGATAGGTATATACCTATCTTTTTTATTGTATTAAAAAA
Source organism: Clostridia bacterium (assembly GCA_024407775.1). Lineage (GTDB taxonomy): Bacteria > Bacillota > Clostridia > Lachnospirales > JAKSVV01 > JAKSVV01. The sequence continues at coordinate 7,170 of JAKSVV010000048.1, read as the reverse complement.
GACCAGCCGAAGCTGGTCTTATTTCAACTATATATATTTAAGGAGCTTAGATGAAATCTTCTTTAAATCCCTTTGTAATTGTCTTGTACTCATACAAAGTTCCATTGCTAATCTATCATTAGTCCATTCATCATAGTGCTTTCTTTTCAAATCTATTATTTCTAACTCCCTTGGAGTAAAATATACATTCTTTAATATTTCATTATATGTTTGTGGTGAAAAATCTAAGTGAACATTACTACTCATACTTTAAATCTTACAATCTTTCTTCTTTTAATTGGTTTTAAATTGTTTTCTTCAAATTCTTCACTCACATTTAACATAGTAATTTCATTAACATCTTCTGTATCTTGGTTAGGATCATTATTTGTATATAAGTTATATCCTAAATAAGCAGATAATGTCATAAATAGTAATAACAATAAAGATAGTATAAGTATTATTCTATCTTGTATTCTCATTCTATGTTTACATTCCTCTACTAAATCTTCTAATAGTGTACACATATCTAATACCTAACCTTTCTTTGCTAACTTATAAAATAAATCATCTGGATATGGATGACCTTCAAAAAATTCTATTGTGCTATCATCAAATCCAAATCTATCTTTAACTTCTTTTCTATATTTCTTTTCTTCTCTTTTAATGTTGTAATATTTATAGAAATCATCTGTAACAGTATTAAGTGATTTTGTTTCATCACCAAAATACTTTTTACCTTTTCTTGTATCTAGATGTATTGCTGTTTTACTTATTCTTGCAATACCTCCAAATCCAATATCCTGTGCATAGCATGATACTAATTTAGTATCAAATATAGTTCCATCTTTCTTGTAGAAGATAACATCTGCTGCTTTACCTTCTACATGCATTCCTTTGCCAGAACCACCTACTAATTTATCACACTTACTATCTCTATATCCACTTGTAATAATAGCTTTACCAGCATTAAGTTTTTTAATAAGATTTTCTGCAAGTGCAATCCATTCTTCATCTATCAAAATAACATCTGTAGTGATAACTCCATTAGCATGTGATCTAAATTCTCCAACATCAAAATGTTGACTTAATTTAACATCTTTATCAGATTTATAACTATATTGTTTTACCAATCATATCACCCCTATTCAGATTCTTTATTTTTATTAATTTCTGCTTGTTTTTCTATTGTATTATTCATTTCTAGTACTGCAGCTTCAATTAATTCTGATACTTTCTTTTCATCAATTTGCATGTTATAAGATGCAAGTCTTTCTATTACCCATCTTTTTTTAGCATCTCCAGCACCAGTAATTTTAGTAACTTGTTCTGCAGCATTTACTAATATTTTAATAATTTCATATGCACTAGTAATTTTAGTAGCACCAAACTTATTCATAAGTGCAGGTACTCCATATAGTGCCATAATTGTAACTGTGATTGATAGTATTAATTCTACTATACTTGTAATATCCATCTAAAAATCCTCCTTAAAATTACTTCTTTTTGTTAACTTTCTTAACATAGTCATCTTTGATAACTAATTCATCTTTTGTTTCTTCCTTTTTAATAGATGCAAGACTCCATAGTTCAATAGTAGTAAAAGAAAACCAACTAGCTATTAGACTAGTTGGTTCACTTCCTACTTTAAAAAAGATATATAAAACAATGCCTGCAAATACTACATTAAATATAATAACTGTAGTTACTATTAATTTGCTAAACTTAATTTGTTTCTTTTCTTTTTTAGTCATTATTTACCTATCTTAGCAACTTGTATTTTTAATTCATCAATATCTTTTCTTTGTTGCTCTATAGTTTCTATAGTCTTATCTAACTTCTCTGTTAAGTTATCTATACTACATCCAAATTTAGTAATAGTATTTGAAAAACCTACTACTACTTTAATTAAAGAAACAAAAGAGACTATTACAGCAAGGATACTTCCTATAATGCTAATATATTCCATAAGTATCCTCCTTAATATTCACTTTCTAATTTTGGAAGCATTGATACTAATTCGTTGTATTCATAATTAGTAATTCTATTTCCTATTAAAAATGTATCTAACATTTCATATAATGAATCTACAACACCTAAATCTTGTAGATCACTTCTTTGTATTTTAGCTTTCATTAATTTATAAGTCATAGCTACCTCCTAAATATTCTAATTCTATTAATCTCATATCCATATCTAATAAGTAATCAGCTAAATCATTATTATCAGATGTTAGCTCTTTATTACTTTTTTCAATATCCTTATATTCTTTATATCTAACAAGTTCACCATTAATATATTTATAAGCAAATATATCTATATCAGAAGGTAAGTTATCAACTATTTTAGTAGAATATATTTCTTTATCAGATATTTTATCTGTAATAACAATTCTATTTTGGTTAATATTAATTAGCATTTCTTACCTCCTCTGCAATGAATTTATTTTGTAGTTGATCATATAGTAATTCATAATATTTATTATTTTCTAACAAAGTATCAATTTTAATATCATTAAAAGTATTTGCTTCTGAACCACTAACATTTATAATTGGTTTTATCTTATACATTTGTTGATTAATAAAACCATCAAATGTATTATCAATAAATTTATTAGTTAATACAACTGTTTGATATCTAGAATCATCAAAATAAAAATAGCTTTGTCCAGTTCCAGAATATTTATCTAATTCACGATTAAATATCATTTTTTTAACTCTTCCACTACTTTTAAATGCTGTATAACTTCCAACTTTTCCATTTTCTATCCAAGATAAAGCATTATTATTAATATCATAAATATTAAAATCACTTACATATAATGTAGCATAATCTCCTGAACCAGAAGATGTATGGACTTTTTCAAAATATACTTCATTATCAAATTCAATTTCTATATTAACATTATGAATGCTAGAATTATATCTTGTAGAAGTTAAATAAAAACCACCACCAGATGGGGTTAACCTTGTGGAACCACTTCGTGATGATAAAACAATATTTATATTTCCAAAATTTGAAGTAAATGTTCCTGATGTTGTTTTTATACTTGAACTAGAACTATTATATAATTCATTTCCATTTACATTTGGGTTAGTTACTATTTTATCTCCAATTTCACTTTCTTGAGTAGCAATAATTTCATTATAACCTAATATTGCGTTTAATTTGTTAAAATTAGCTTTATTTAAAAAAGTTCCTTCTTCAGCAGGATCATCTGCATATTCAACTGTAGCATATTTAACTGATCCATCATTTTCAAAAGTTAACTTTTTTCTATTTGGTAGTGTAGGGATTCTATCTACAAATTGTAAAAAATCACTCATTTGCTCCTCCTATTCTCCACAATAGACAGTGCCACAATATATAAATGATGCTGCCATATTGTTTATTAAAAATTCTATATCTACCATTATTTTTTCTATGTTATTTGCTTCAACATAATTAATACTTAATCTATCAGTGCTAGGTACTTCTGGAGTACTTTGCATTACAAAATAAGCATCTTTTAGTTTTTGCAAATTAGTTTTTATTCTATTTATTTCAGAAGTCATATTAGGTTTTCCTATACCTATTTCCCAATCAGTTTTAGTAGTAAATGTAACAAAATATCCATATTCATTAAGTAACTCTTTTAAATACTCCATCCATGATTCTATTCTATTTAGATCTGATGCATTATAATTACCTTTAGTAGTATTTCTTTTAACATCATTTAATATTCTACCAATTATTAGTTCTTCTTCTGGTCTAGTTGCCATCACTTACCTCCCTAATAGTAGCAGATGCATATATAATATTACCTGTTAGATCATATTGTAGATTTATCAATTGACCTACTTTAGTTCCTTCTTCAGTTTCTATTTGTATATAATCTCCTACTTTTTCATTTTCTAATAAGAAGTTAACATTTAATGTGTTAGTATTATAAATTACTTCTTCTAATCTATTTAATACACTTGATGCATTACTAGCATTTACTAGATATGCATTTTTAACTTCTTTTACATTAGGAATACTATTAGCTGTATTTAGTGGATTATATGATTGATATATTGTTTGTTTATCATCATAGTATTTTGAATTTAATTCAACTTGTCCACCTGTTCCACTAAATGTTACATGGTTTGCACTAGATGATATAATTGTACCTCCACTTATTGTATAATTAAAATGAGCATTACTAAATGTTGATGTTAAAACCCCATTTAATTCTCCACTATAAATATTTTCAGTTTGTGTATTAGGTACATATTCATGAGCTAATAATTCTATTTTAGTAACTGGAGCATCAGTAACTTCTGTTGAGTCATTACCAGCTCTATCATTACCTATTTCACTTACATTAGTGCTATCATAACCAGGTATAGGATATATTCTAATTTTATCATCTCTTGATGTATCTACTATAGCATTAAGTACAAATGCTACTTGCATTAGGGCATCCCTGCTATTAATGATTGGCAAGTAACCAGTTATTGTTTCAGATTGTAATGATTCATCTAATTCATAAGGTAAATCTTCACATATATCTGCTACTAATTGTGCTGCACTATAATTACTATATATTCCACCATAGAATGTATTATTATTTAACATACCTACTAAATCATATGTCATTAGGTTATAGTTATTTAAAGTTCTTTCACATGACTCTACAAAAAATGTTCCATAAAGTTCATTATCATTATATACTTTTAATGCTTGAACTCTTTGGAAAATAATTTTAATAGATGACTTTGATAAGATATTTAAATTCATTGTATTAATAGTTAAACTTTCTCCAGTATCAGATATACCTTCATTGATAGTTAAACCTAATATTTCATCTTTATAAAATTCTCTTATTATTCCATCATCTATTTTAAATAATTTTAAAAACCTACTAGCTTTATTCATATGAGTAAATGTAATAACTATTTTATTGTATGCTACTACATTTTGTTCACAGAAATATACACTGCTATTAGGTGTGTAATCATTATCATATAATAATGTATTATCTCTATACCATTTTACATTAACTTCATCAGCATATGTATCATTATATGTATCAAATGTTAATGTAACACCGGGAGCTGTAAATGTATTATTATATGTTCTAGTAACAGTAATAGGAGTATCAAATGCTCCATCACTATCACTCATTTGTTCTGACCATAACCCCATGCCAACACTAGCAAGGTCATCTGGTAAGATTAAAACATCATCTTTTAATAACCAGTTGTTACCTTCTAGTGTGCCATAGTTTTTTATTTCAATACTAGAATCATCTAGTTCTGTTAGGTCAACAAAATCTTGTTTTTCACTAGCACTATTTGTTACGTTCCCTGTAACTCCAACTGCTTTATTTTCATATACTACTTTAATAGGCATTATTCTGCTACCTTGTAATATGATAAAGCTTCAAATGTTACTTGTAAGCTAGACCATCTTCTAAAATTTCTAAAATTACTTACAATACTATCATTAAGAGCACCAACTCTATATTTACCAGATATAGTTCCTTGTGCATAAGGCATTGTACATTCATGAGTTGATTTATCTGATAAAATTTCAACTAATGCATCATACTCACTAACATTACATCTTTTAGTGTTAAATGTTACTACGTAATCACAATATGATCCTTTATCAAGATAATGATTATCCCCATCAAGTGTAGTGCCAAGTCCTACAGAGTCTATTCTGATTTTTCTTTGAACTTTTATTATACCTACATTAAAAGTTACACCATCTATTGTTATCTCATCCATTATGCTAATGTACCTCCTAATATTACTCGTTCATTATCAAGTACTGGTATCATAACTTTACCTAACTTAGTTTTATCTATTACTAGAGTAACTTCACTAGGTTGTCTTACAATTTCAGTATTTGATTGATATGTTTTTGTATTGTAGTAATTTTGTGATGTTATTGCCTTATTTACACTAGGCATAGCATCTATTGATAAATCAGCTGACAAATCATTTGTCATATCTGCTAGTGATTTTGCCATATCAGATATTGTGTTAGGCATTTCCTTTGCAAATCCAACTCCAATACCTTGAGCAAGATACTTACCTACTTCATCTCTAAATACTTTAGATGGTGAATTGATACCAAAGAATGATTTGATACCATCAGTAATAGTACTTGCAAATGACTTAATTTTATTTAAAAGCCAATCCTTGGCATTTAATATTCCTTGCCATAATCCTTCAATTAGGTATTTACCTACTTCAAGCATTTTATTAAATCCATTTCTTAATCCATTAACTATTGCTTCATGTAATTTAGGTATAACTTTAATTAACTCTGGAATAGCTTTAATTAATCCTTCAATTAATGCTAGAGTTAATTGGAATCCACCTTCAATAATTACATCAATATTATCTATTAAAGCTGTAACAATAGCTTCAACTATTTCTGGTAATCTTTCTACTAATACTGGTATTGAATCTATAATACCTTTAATTAAGGCAATTAAGATTTGAATACCTGCATCAATTATCTCATCAATATGATCAGTTAAGATTATAATAATTTGTGCTATTGCATCAGTAATAGCTGGAATTAATTCTGGAAGTGCTTGTGTAATACCATTTATTAATGCTAGTAATATTTCTATACCAGCTTCTATTATTTGTGGTAATAGTGTTACCAATGTTTGAGTAAATTGAACTACAACTGTTGTTACACTTTCTGCTATAGTACCTATATTAGCTGTTATACCTTCAACTAATTTTATTAATAAGTTTCCACCTAGTTCTAGAATCTGAGGTAGTAACTTATCAGAAAGTTGTACAATTAGTTCAATCATACCATCCAATGTTTGCTCTATTCTTGGTATTAGATTTTCACCAGCTGTTAGAACACTATCTACAAAATTATCTACTAGTTGTTCAAAATTTGCATTATCATCTGCTACTCCAGTAATTAAATTACTCCATGCAGATTTCATTGCATTTAATGATCCAGATATTGTTTTAGATGCTTCTTCAGCAGTAGTACCTGTGATACCTAATTCTCCTTGAATAACATGGATAGCATTATAAACATCACTTAAACTTGAAATATCATACTCAACACCACTTAATTTAGTAGCATCTTGTAATAGACGTTCCATTTCAGTTTTTGTACCACCATAACCTAATTTTAAGTTATCTAGCATAGTGTAGTTTTGTTTTGCAAATCCTTGATATGCAC
>JAKSVV010000047.1 GCA_024407775.1 Clostridia bacterium | reverse complement strand
ATGTGGTAAGGATGGAAAGGCGAGGTAAGAGCTCACCGCTTTCTTGGTGACAAGAAAGGCTCTGTAAACCCCATCTGGAGCAAGGCAATAAAAACTATATGGTTGCTCGCCAGGTTTTTGGTAAGCCGCTTGAGCTTATTGGTAACAGTAAGACTAGATAGATGATCATCTAATACATAATCCGGCTTATAGATTTGCTCTTTATTTTTAAAAATAATATTTATCATAAAATACGCGTAAAGCTTGTCTTTACGTGTATTTTTATGTTTTTTTTAATACGTTCATTTTTCCAAATTTTGGTTTACAAAGGTCTGAATCTATGATATAATCCGGTGTTATAAAGGTAATTTTGGCGTTTTATAACGCTGCGGAGGTATTTGAATAGAATATTATACAACTAAATATTGAACTTTTTTCTTTAAGTAACTTATTAATTTGCACCGTATAACGGAGGATTAACAATGAACAAAACAGCAGTAGTAGAAACAACTTTTAAAGGATTGTGTCGATGTGACATTGAGAAGTTTGATGTAGGTCTTGATAATGAGCTTGAGCTTGTTCTTGATATTGATATGAATAAAGAAGTTCTTTCTTTTCCAGCTGTATATGGAAAGTATGTAGGAAGAATTCTTGGTGATGGTAAGACTCTTGAGTCTAACTTTATTCAGGATCAGAATTCATGTTCATTGACTGCACTTGAGTCAATTAGAGATGAATGTGTTATTGTATCAAAGATGACTGAGATTGCAGAGGGCAGGTATAATAAGGTTTACAATATGTATGTACCTTATGATATTGAAAATCATCCATCAGGAAATAAGACATGGCTTCATAGTTCAGGCAAGGATGTTTATCTTGAGATTACATTCTCTAAGAACTTTTTATCAAAGTATCTTTACATTAAGACAGGAACATATACAAAGGTTCTTCAGGGTGATATAGAGAAAAACTTTAGAAGATTAGTTCTTGAAATGACAGATAAACCAGAAGCAGGATTTAGAATTTTACCTGATAGAAGTATCGGAGTAATCTTCTATGATGAAGCAGGTAACGAAGTTGAAACATTCTTTACTGATCTTGATATGCTTAAGGCAGCAATTGTTGGTGTTAGATATGTTAAGATTGATAAGTAGAATTTAAAAAATTTTATGCTATCATATTAACATGGAGGCATGTTATGGATTATGGATTAATTATTTGTACCATGGTTATGTCATTAGTCTTTTTGGTTGGTGGTTATTCATTAAGAAAAACTGCTAAAAGAAAGATTAATCATATCATAGGATATAGAACTTCTTTGTCAATGAAAAACGAGGATACATGGGCATTTGCTAATGATGAACTCGGAAAGATCTGGATTAAATTAGGATGGTTTATTGTTCCTTTTACAATTTTATTTAATGCAGTTTTTGCATTTGTAAAATTAAATTGTTACGAGATGGTTTGTTTGTTTTTTGTATTAGGCGAAATGGTAGTTGTTTTTATAACAATAGCTATCGTTGAATCAAAAATGAGAAGAACATTTAATCGTGATGGTTCAAAAAAAGAGGAATTAGATTAGTATGATAATACTTATTGAATGCTTAGTAAGCATTGTATTATTTACATTAATTATAGTACCATCTGTAATGAAAAATCCATTAGATCACATATGTGACTATCCAAAACCAATCATGGAAAAATGTTATGAACTTGGCTTAGCAGAAAGAAGAGAAAAAAGATTTTCTAAAAAAGATATAGTAAGAAAATTTTTAGTTTGCATAGTTTTTGCATTTCTTTTTTCTTTAGTATTATATAAAGTAAATGGAGTTACAACTTTTTTAGGAGGTGCTCTAAGTGCTTATGTAATCTGGCTTTCAGTGACTTGGTATGATGCATTAATCATTGATTGCATTTGGTTTTGTCATTCAAAAAAAGTTCAAATACCTGGAACAGAAAATATGAAAGAGTATAAAGATTACTGGTATCATATCAGACAATCTTTAATAGGAACACTACTTGGAATTCCAGTAGCACTTCTTGTTGGACTTATTATATTTATGTTTTAAAAAATATTTTTATTGAAAAATAAACTTTAAAAGTGGTAAGATTTCTTACCACTTTTTTAGTGAAAAAATATTTAAAAATTCATAAAATATTTTATAAAAATTTTGAAAAAAAATTAAAAAATTAATAAAAAAATTTATAAATTGGAATTAAAAATTAATCAAAAAATTTTAATAAAAAATAAAAAAAGAAAGTAAAAATTTCGACACAAACGTGTCGATTTTTTACTTATAATTTTTTGATAAAAAATTAAACTCATTGTATAATTATATCATAAAATGAAATTCCTAAAACCCCGATAAATACAGGAATTTCAAATAATATATATCCTAAAATACCCTATATGAAATATCATGTGTGCCCCTTATACATGATATTTTTTTATACAAAAAAATTGATGAATAATATATAAAAATTTTTCAAAAAAATTATTATAATTTATATGTTTACTTTATATCAAACTCGTGATATAATTACGCCAATGTAAATAGAAATTTGATGACAAAAAACATTACTAAATTGATAGCAAATTAAAGGAGAAAAATAATGAAAAAAATTTTTATTTTAATGCTAATTTCAATTTTATTTTTAACAGGGTGCAACGTAAATTCTGTAACAGATCAATATAGTGATTTATACATTGAAAATTTTTCAACTAGTGAAGTTGAAGCGGCAGCTGATGAACTTTATAACAACAGTCATGTTCCTTTTAAAATTTTCGAATTAGTTACTGATTGTGATCCAGGTAAAGTTGGAGAAGATAAACCATATTGTTTTGGAACAGAATCAAATAGCTGTTATGGTTATGGTTTTCATTATCCTAAAGATAGTGATGACATAAGAATTACTCAAATTCATGTTAATGAAGCTAGTATGGATATTTTAGGCGTCAAGGGCGGAACAGACATTAGTAAGTGCAAGAAAGTTTTTGGCGAATATGGTTATACAAACATTGAAAGTAATGATGACTATATTATCTTTACTAAGTCAGGAATTTGGATAAAAATCATGCTTTATAAAGGAAAGACCAGCAATGCATTGATTGGTCTTAACACAGCACCTAAAGTAGATAACGGAGATCGTTATTAAAAATTATAAAAAACTCGCAAATTTTTTGCGAGTTTTTTTAGTGCTTTTATACTTAAAAATTTATAATTTTTTTGAATAAAATATATATCAAAAACGTCTATTTGGAAATATATTACAAAATATTATGCAAACCATTGATTTTACTAGAAAAAACAGACATAAATTTTTGCAAATTTTTAAGTTTTCTTTCAATAATATATTGTGATTTATTTTTTTTATTCTATAATAAAATATAATTGTGCGTATTAGGAGGAAAAAATGATAGCAATTGCTACAGGGTTTGATGCTCTAGATAAAAAAATTGAAGAACTTTTTAGAGCCAAAGAAATTAATGATTTACAAATAGTTAACTATAGAGAATTCCTTATTCAACAACCATTTGACACTGTTATTATGTCAAAGAATTTAGTTGGACAAGTTGAACTTGAATATTTAGTTTTAAGTTTAAGAGAAAGAAATACAAGAATTATCTATTTAACAAATGAAAAAGATTTAAAAGAACTTAAGACATGTTTAGACTATGGAGTTTATGATTTAATATTCGATCCTATTAGTCCTGAAAATGTTATTACAGTATATCAAGTTCCTAGAACATTCGCAGATGTTAAAAAAGTTTTCATGATTGTTAATAGCAATGATAATAAAAATAAAACTAAAGATTTAGAAAAATTAGTTAAGATGGGTGAAATGCAACATGTATCTATGGGTACTCCATCACTAGTTCAAAACACATCTGAAGGATATGATTATAACGAACCACAAAAGAAAGATTTCTTTGGAAGACCTAAAGAACAACCACAACAAAATAATAATCCATACCAAGGCGGAGTACAAAGCGGTGGATATGATAGCCAAGGTGTTATGGCAGGTCAAAGTATGGTTAGTGATAATACACCACACATGGGAGGACAAAATAGTCAACCAATGCCAGGTATAGCAAGTATGCCTGATGCTGGATCAATGCCAAACATGCCAAGCACACCACAACCAATGCAACCACAATCAGTGCCAAACATGCCAAGTGGTGGTTATGATAATGGAGCACCACAAGTAAATGTTCCAGTACAACCACAACCACAACAACAATCTCAGCCACAAATGCAACCAATGCCAAGTATGGTTGAACCAAATTATGAACAAAGAGAGGTTACACCTCTTTCAGATAATGATTTCCCTAATAGTAAAAAGAGAGTTATTAGAGAAACACAAATTGAATCAGTATATCAATTACCATCTGATTATAAAAAGACAATCGTAGTAATGAGTCCAGAAAGTTGCGGAAAGACAACTCTTGCTGTCAACATGGCATGGTACTATGCACAACGTGGAATTAAAACTACACTTATTGATACTGACTTAAAGAAGAAAGATATTTATTATCACTTCCCAATTGATACAGCTGAATGTCTAAGTAAAGTTAGTCAAACAGAAGATGTAACTAGACTTGGAATTTCGGTAGATAAAAATCTTAAAGTTTACACAGAACACAAAGATGTTCAAGTTAGTTTAGAACTATATGATTTAGTTAAATTAATTACAGCATCAAAACGTGTATCACAAGTTGTAATAGTTGATCTTGATTATACATTAGATCAAGAAATGATTAAAAATGTTTTAGAAATTGCAGATAATATTTTAGTAGTTGTAGATCAAAAAGTTACAACACTAAATAGAGTTCCTGAAGAACTTTATACTTATAGAAATCAATTACAAACAATAGATTTAGTTGTAAATAGATTCTATAACATACGTCATCTTGAAAAAGAAAGAGTAGCAGAATTCTTCAGAGGAATCGAAATCTATAATGGTAAAACATTTGATATAAGAACTAACAGAGTATTTACTGTTAGTGATGATGCTAAATCAGTCCTTCAAGGTTTAGCTGAAAGAACACCAAGTATAGAAATAAGAGACAATATTTTAGAAGCAGATATTTCAGATATTTGTGATTATTACTATCAAGGTGAAAAGAAAAAGAGAGGACTATTTTAAAATTTGAAAATTTTATGATAAAAGATTTTGAATTACTAAATAGAAAATAATAAACAAAAAATAAAAACTTAAAAAATAAATTTGGTTTTACAAAATAAAAATGAGGTGAATATGTTAAACATAAATAACGTATTCTTTCTACTTGGAGATCTTAACACAATAACAACAAATTATAGTGTGCAGACCCAGAGAAAATTAATCATACCAGGAATAATTTTCTCACTAGGTGCTATCATGCTTATAGTTTGTGTTCTAGTTCAAAATATACAAAGAAAAAGAAAACTAGCAGAAGCTGAAAGACTAAAGAGAGAAAGAATAAAAAAATTCGCAGACGAATCAACAATGCGTTATCAACCACAAGCACCAACTCAAGAAGAAATTGATAGACAAAATAGATTCATGAGACAAAATGCTATGATTGAACAACAAAAACGTGAAGAACAAGAAAAGAAAATACAAAACGCAAGTAATACATTGATGCAAAATAGACAGCAACCAGTACAAAGCACGCCACAAGTAATGCTGCAACAACAAGCTGGTATGCAAGCTCCTCAAGCACCAATCCCACCAGTAAATAATAGACAAATGCCTAATACAATTAATCCTGCAGTGCCAAATCCATATCAAGCACCACAACCACAACAAGTGCCAACTATGGTAACACCACAGGTGCAACCAAGTATGGGTGGACAAGTATTACCTGGTATGGCAGCATCAGGAATGGCAATTCAAGCATCATATGAAAATACAAATACAACTAACATTAAAGAACTTGTTAAAGCAAATGTTGAACAAATAAATAATCAAAAGAGACAAGAACTATCTGGACAAGTTCCTAATGAAAGTGAAAGTGAAAATAAAGTTGAAGCAGTTACACCTCAAACTGCAGAAAAACAAATTACACCTAGCACTCAACCTCAAACAATGCAAGGTGATGTAAAACCAAATGAAGAAACAAAAGAAGAACAACCAAAAGAAAAGAAACCATTTAAGTTTGAATATAAACCTGATTATAAACCAGGACAAGAACCAAAAGATCCAGTTAAAATAGAAATACCATTAAACAAAGATGTAGAAAATACAAATGAAAACAAAGAAGAAGTAAAACCTGAAGTTAAAGAACAACCTTCGAGTGAAGTTCAAAAAATTTCATTTGATGCACCAGCTGAAGATGGTAACAGAGAAGAAGTTAAACTAGAAGAAAAAACTGAAGAAAAGAAACAAGAAGAAAAACAAGAACAAAAAATAAATCCAAATGATATGTCACTTCTTTCAATACAACAACAAGTAAGAGCTAAACTTGAAGAAGAAAAAGAAAAGAAACAAGAAGAAGAAAAACAAGCTCAAGAAGAAAAAACTGAAGCAAAAGAAGAAGAAAAACAAGAACCTTCTAAAGCACCAAAAGTTGTTGTAGAAAGAAACGAAACTTTTGTAAGTGCTGATGAAGAAGAAAGAGATATCATTGCTAAAGAAGAAGCAAAACCAATAGTAATAGAAAGGGCACCAGTAATCCCTAAAATTGTTACTAAGAAAGTTGATTATAATCCAGGCTTCTTAAGAGAAGTACAAAATAAAATAAATGCTTCTCGTGATTATCAAGAACAATTTGAAATCAAAGAAGAAGAAAAATTAAAATTAACAAATGAACTTTTAGAAAAACGTATGAACTTAGAAAAAATGAAAGCTAAGTTAAAAGACGAACTAAAAGAAAAAGAAGATACAGAAAAATTAAGTAAAGAACAAATTTCAAAAAGTTTACTTGATACAACTGATAAAGGAATTGTTTATGAAGAAGGAAAGAAAGTTTCTTTATTTGATACTGAACTAATTAAAAAAGTTGAAAGCTTAGATAGATTAGAAACGGTTAAAGAAGAAAAAGAAGAACCAAAACAAGAAGCAAAAGAAGAAATAAAACTTGAAGAAAAAGTTGAAGAAGTAAAACCTGAAATAAATGTTCAAGAACAAAAACAAGAAACAAAAGAAGAACATGTTGAAACTCAAAAAGAAGTTCAAGAACAAAAAGTTCAAGAAGAACAACATGTTGAAGTAAAAAATGAAAAAACTGAAGAAGAAAAAATTGCAGAATTAAAAGAACAATTAAGACGTGAAATTAAAGAAGAACTAAAACAAGAACAAAAACAAGAACAACAAGAAAAAACTTTAAACGAACAAATTACTGAAACTAATTCTGAAGTAAAAACTTCAAGTCCAGTTTTAAATCAAATTGATTATTTATTCTCATCAATTGATGAAGAAAATAATAAAAATAAAAATAGCAGAAAAGAAAATATACAAGATAAATTAAATCAAAAAATTCAAAATGCTATTAATAAAAAACAAGAAGAACCAAAACAAGAAGTTAACAAGCAAGAAGTTGAAGTTCAAAAAGAAGTTCAAGAAGTAAAAGAAGAAATCACTAAAGATCCTAGAGAACTAGTTAAAGAAAAAATTAAAAACATGGTCAAGGAAACAAAGAGTGAAGAACCACAAAAAAATAATTCTTCATTAGTTAATTCTGATTTTCTTAAGAAGATCGATGAAAATTTAGATAACACAATGATCGCTAATACTGAAGATGATCCAATTAAGATAAGAGTTAGAGAAAAACTTGAACAAGAAAGACTTCGTAAAATTGAAGAATTAAATATGCTTAAAGAATTACGTGCTCAAAGAAATCAACCTGAAAGAACAAAAAGTATTTTAGGCGGAGTTGATATTGATAAAGAAATTCTTGAAAGCAAAACAAAACAAATTAGTACATTAAATGATACACCAAGTTATAAAAAAATAATCGTTGTAGTAAGTCCAGATAGTTGTGGTAAAACAACAGTTGCTGTTAACCTAGCTTATGAACTTGCAAACAGAGGATTAAAAACTTGTATCATTGATACTGATAATATTAAAAAAGATGTTTACTATTACATCAATCAAGATAGAGTGGGATGCTTATCAAGACTTAATGAATTTGATGAAGCTGAAGACATGTATAACTTAGGTTATAAAGTAAATGATAGATTAACTGCATTTACTGAAAACAAAGGAATAGAATTTGAAATTAATTATTCAAAACTATTTAAATTAATTAACTTTGCACATGAAGTTAATGATGCTGTTATCATTGATGTTAAATCATCACTTGGTAACGAAAAAACAAAAGATTTATTAAAACTTTCTACTAACATTTTATTTGTTATAGATAAAAAGATAACAACACTAAATAGAATTGCAGATAAATTTGCAAAGACTAAAGGTGGATTTGTTAACAAAGATGTTACATTAGTTGTTAATATGGATGAAGGTAGAGGTGTTAATAAAGCAGCTGTTAAATCAATATTCAAACATCTTGAATATATTGAAAACGGTGAAAAGAAATCTTATCAAATTAGGATAGGAGAAATGTTTACAGTTCTATATGATACTAAATCAATTATCACTGGTTTAATATCACAAGAACCTGCAGTAACAGTTAAAGAAAATAGCATGTTACAAGATATAAGAAAAATTGCTTCTCATTTCTATGAAGCAAATTAATAATTACAACTTTAAAAATAAAATAAAAATTTTATTCATAATTTTAAAACAAAAAATAAAAGTGAGTATAAAACGTCAAAGTTGTTGGGTATGCACTTAGTGCAAATCTCAAATTAGAAAGGTGGAAAATATGAGAAATCAAGGAGTTTTATTAGCCGTAGCAATTTCATTCTTGGTAATAGCATTTGTATTCATTTATGTATCACAATTCTATATACCACACCAAGATGCAAAAATTGCAGACACTTACAAAAATTTATACCAAAATAGGGGAGTCTTTGTTGTAGTTGGAAACGATGGGTTACAAGAAGGAACAATTATTACTGAAGACTTATTTAATGAAGGAACAATTGAAATTCAAAACATACCAACTTCATTTATTCCTAGAAGAGATAATCAAGAATTAGTTTATACAACAGGATCTGAATACCAAGAAGCATTTAGAGATTCTGCTATGCAAACAATTCTTAATAAAGTAGTAAAATCTAAAATTGAACCTGGATCAATTATTACATTCGCATCACTTGGTGAAGGTAACGAAGTAGTTGTTGATTCATTTGATAAACAAATTCAACTTAATGTTGAAAATACAGTTGGAGATAATTTAAAAACTGGTAAGTATGTTGATATCATTACTAAATATCAAAATGGTGAATATGATGTACTTGCATCTAAAGTTATGATTGATAGTGTTATCTCAACTGGGGTAGCACCAGTTGATCCTAATACAGGAACAACAGATGCTAATAACTTAAATGCAAAAACAAAAGGAATCATTTTAGTATCAGTTGATGATAGAGAATATAGAGATATTGAACTTGGTGAAAGACTAGGAACATTATCAATTAGATTATATAAATCAGTTGATCAATATGCATCACCTGTAACATTTAATTATGCATCAAAGGTTTTAGAAGTTAATGATAAGATTAAAGAATTAGAACTTGTTGGTGCACATGATAAGTTCTATGATGAATATGGAATGAATATTGATGGTAAAGGAGCTATAGGTCAAACATCTGAAATGTTTGTATTCTTAGAATGGTATAGCGACATTTACTTTAAATTAAAACCATACTTAGAAGATGGTGTAAGAATATATGAAAAGCAAGAAGATGCAGATAGTTATACTGAATTAGAAGATAATCCAAAACCAACAATTACTTTAAAAGCATTAGCTGAAGCAGCTGACGTTAAAGAACTTGATATTATCATTGCATTAATTCTTGGTAATGAAAAAATTTATAGTCCATCAAATAGACTAGAATTATTTAATAACTATATGAAAGAAAGTCATGAAACAGCAACAGGAATTAGAATTACTGTAGCTAATGATATGGTAAATAGAGTATTAAATTACTACGTAAAAGTTTCAGGAACAGACGTAGATAGTTTAGCTTACTTAATCCAAAATGGATTTATTACAAGTACAAATTTCTAAGATGAAATTTATAAATCAAAAATGAAAAATGAAAATAAAAAATATGATTAGAAATATAAAATGATTGATTGATAAAAATATAAGTTATTAAAAGAATTAAAATAAAAATTAAATTTTAAATTGAAATTGAAATTAAAACTAAAAGAAAAATACATGAGGTGAATTATGATTATAACAGTTACAGCTCCAAAGAAAGGACTTGGACAAACAACAACTACAATTAATGTTGCAGCTGGTTTATTAAAACTAACTAATGAATTAAAAATGGATTCTAAAATTTTAATAATAGATATAAATAAATATTGTAAAGACATTGAATATTATTTAAGTAATACTGTTGTATCAAGAGGACTTGATGACTTCTTTAGTTTATATCAATCTGAACTTTTAACAGAAGATTCTTTTAAAACTTGTATTAAAAAAATCAATGATAACATTAGTATTATAGGTTCTAATGAATACTTTGAAATTACAGAAGAAGCTATTGAAGTTTTACTTAAGATGACAGATAGAATGTATGATTTTATTATCATCGACTCAATAGGTAGTGCAAATATTAATGGTATACAAAAAGTAATTTTTGATAAATCAGATAAGATTATTGTTACTTTAAATCAAACAAAATCTGTAACACAAATCATTAGAAATAGAAATATTTATAGAGATGAAATGAATAAAACATGTTACGTTATAAATAGAAATATGGATGTAACAGATACTGGTGTTATGAACTATGGTTGTGAAGTTATCCGTGAAGAATTAGATAGCTTAGGAATTTCTTCACCACTATATCCACTAAACTTTGACGTTGAAATTATGAATGAAGGGAACTACGGTTCTATCTTATCATTTGTTTTAGGAGATAAAACAAATAAGAATGAATATAACAAACAACTTAGAACATTACTTATAGATTTATTAAAAGACAACACAAAATATGAGGGTGTAAATACATTAGATTCTGATGAAAAGAAGAGTCTATTTGGTCTTAATTTTAAATGGTAGGAAGGGAGATTAGAGATGACATTCTTTGATGCTGATATATATGGAACAATTACTTCAAAGCTTGACCTTGTTTTTAGTAACGTAGATAAATATGCTGAACTATATGACATCGAGCGTGAAGAAGCTGAAAAAGAAGTTGTTCTTTACACAAAATTAAAAGATAAAGCATCTCTAGGAGATAAAACAGCAAGAGAATATTTAATAAGCCAATACAGTAAATTCTTAATTTATACATTTAGACAATTAGGACTTGATGTATCTGACTTTGTAAACTTTAAAGATATTCAAAGTAATGATCCAAAAATTATTTTTGAAATCTTAATGCATGTTTTTGACCTAGGAGATATTGTTAAAAAATATGATATTAAAATTAGATTCACTGAGCAACAATTAAGAGATATAGTTGATGCTGAACGTGATGCTATTGATAAATATTTTGCAAACCAAATTAATAAAGTTAAATTACTTGCTACATTAATATATGCAAGAGAATATGGTCAAGATTGTATCGACTCAATCCAACACCATAACATAAATGAAATTGGTATCTTAGATAAAAACTATGTATATATAGTTAAGGGTGATAAAATTTATTTAGACTTCTTAGGATTTAAAGATGACTCAATCATCTTAAACATTCAAAAGAAAACAACACAAAAATCTCCATCTAACTACGACCAACAAAACCCAGTATTAGTTGCTGCGAAAGAAAACTCTTCTCGTATCACTGTTGCTGGTTACGCTGTTACACCAGATGGATGTTGGTATTATAATGAAAGAATTTTCAACCTATCAAAAATTACTATGGAAGAAATGAGAGATAGGT